>JAAEUI010000571.1 GCA_024227475.1 Paracoccaceae bacterium
CCGGCTGTCCTCCTGATCCACGGTATCACCATGTGGTCAGAGATGCGGCACAAGACTGGGGCAAACAATAGCATCTATCCAACACACAAGGGTAAGCACCAAGGGAACCCCCTCTTTATCTGACTGGTTTGAGCTGTCATTTTCGCGCGATGTTGTCTGACCGGCAGCGCGATGGCAGGAGATTTGATGTGGGTAAGAAGCGTGTGAGCGTTGGGCACAGATACACGGATGGGTTCAAGCGTCAGTTGGTTGCGGAGAGCCTGGAAGCTGGGGTAACCGTGCCGATGGTGTCAAAGCGGCATGGCGTTTCGAGCGGCCGCATCTATTCCTGGCGGCAAGATAAGCGGTTTCAGGGTGCGCATCTGGAGACGCCAGGATTTGCGTCGGTTGAGGTGACCGATGCGCCCGTGCTGGAAGTCATCGCTGCGCCGCGCTCGGAGGAGCGCATTGAGATCACGCTGGAAAATGGACGGCGGATCAGCGTCAGCGATGGTGTCGATGCAGGCTTTGTTCTGGAATTGGCGCGAGGTCTGGCAGCATGATCCCTGTTTTGGCGGATGCGAAGATCTGGCTCGCAGCAGGCGTGACGGATATGCGGCGTGGGTTTAATGGCTTGGCTGCCCAGACCGAGCAGGTTTTGGTGGGTGATCCATACTCGGGGCATCTGTTTTTGTTTCGTGGGCGGCGCGGCGATCAGATCAAGATGATCTGGTGGGATGGTCAGGGAGCGTGCCTGTTCACCAAGCGGCTTGAGCGAGGCCACTTTGTCTGGCCGTCTGCCAAGGAGGGCAAGATCAGCCTGAGCCGTGCACAGCTTGCGATGCTGATGGAGGGCATTGACTGGCGTATGCCGCGCAAGACATGGCGTCCCGCCATGGCCGGGTGAAGGTCATATTTTGTGAGCAAGCATGATTGTTTTGGATTCACAGGACGCCTCAAGTCTGGTAAGAAACGGCATGAACGAAGCCCTTCCAAGTCTGACTGATTTGCCCCCTGACCTGCAGGCCCATATCGCCGCGCAGAGGGCGGAATTTATGGGTTTGAAGGCGGACATACTCGGTCTGAACCTGACCCATGCAGCCACGCAGAAGCGCTTAAACTCCAAAGTGGAAACGACGCAAGCGGCGCTGGTTGCAGAACGCACGGCCCATTCTCAGGCGATCCAGAACCGCGATACAATCATTGCCGATCTGCGTATGCAGCTGGACGGGTATAAAAAGCACCGCTTTGGATCGCGCTCGGAGAGCCTCGATCAGCTTGCGCTGGAACTGGTGCTCGAAGAACATGAGATCGCGCAGGCCGCAGAGGTAGGTGAAGACGCGCCAGCCGCTGAACAAGAGGCCAAACCGCCGCGCACCCCGCGCGAGCGCAAGCCCTTCCCCAAAGACCTCAAGCGTGTAGAAAAGCGGATCACGCCCAGTGATACCTGCACTGACTGTGGCGGCAGCTTCAAAGAGTTGGGCGCAGATGTCATGGAAGAGCTGGAGTATGTGCCAGGCCATTACATCGTCAACCAGATCATCCGCCCGCGTCTGGCCTGCACCTGTTGTGAGGCAGTCGTACAGGCCGAGATGCCATCGCGGCCCATTCCCAAGAGCTTTGTTGGCCCTGCGCTGATGGCGCATATCTTAGCCAGCAAATACGGCTATCATTTGCCGCTCTATCGCCAGAGCCAGATGTTTGAGAACGAAGGCATTGAGCTCAGCGGCTCACTTCTGGCCTCATGGGTCGGTAAATGCACCAAACTGCTTGAGCGGCTGTCCGATGCGGTCCGAGATCACGTCTTTGCCGCTCAAGCCATCTTCATGGACGACACCACTGTCAAACTGCTGCAAAAAGGCAAAGGCAAGGGGCGCAACAAGACCAGAACCGCGCGACTTTGGGTCTATGCCAGAGACGAGAAGCCTTGGGGCAGTACAGCACCTCCCGCCGCTTGGTATCAATTCTCTACCAGCCGGGAGGCACAGCATCCCAGCAAACATCTGCAAACTTATGAGGGCTTTGCCCATGCGGATGCCTATGCAGGATACAATGACGTCTATCGCACCGGGCGTGTGACGGAGATGGCCTGTATGGTTCATATCCGCCGTGAGTTCGTAAAAGTCTTTGAAAGCTATCAATTGCTCGTGGCGGGGGAAGCCGTTGAGCGTATTGCCAAGCTGTACGAGGTCGAGAAACAGGCGCGGTTCAAATCGCCCGAAGACCGCGTGGCCCTGCGTCAGGAATACGCCAAGCCGATCTTTGATGATCTGGAGGTCTGGCTCAGGAAACAGCTAAACAAAATATCCGGCAAGACGCCGCTGGCCAAGGCGATCCGATATGCGCTGAGCCGTCTGCCCAAGGCGCGGCCCTATCTGGATCACGGCGTTCTGGAGTTGGACAATAATTCCTCAGAACGCGCCGTCCGCCCTGTGACTCTAGGCAGGAAAAATTATCTCTTCATGGGCTCGCAAGCTGGCGGTAAATCAGCCGCCATCGCCTATACCCTGATCGAGACCTGCAAGTTGAACGGCGTTAATCCTGAAGCGTGGCTTGCCTGGGTCTTGGAACGCATCCAGGATCATCCCGTCAACCGTATCAACGAACTGCTGCCATGGGAATATCAGGCCATGGTTGAGGAGCAGAAAGCTGAAGTCGCATGACAGGACGACCCAATCAGCCCGAGCAATGGGATTTGTTTGGGGAGCGTGGGACCGGGCGCAGCAACATTGTGCCCGAGAGCGTCGAGGTTGATCCAAAAGCTCTTGATGACCAGGAGCTCATTGAACAGCTGCCCAAGGCAACACTGTTAAACGTCCACGCCCTATGCACCCAGATTGGCGAACGAGGTTTGGGAGATGGGGCGGTACCCGGGCTTGTGGCCCTTTGGAGCCGTTTCAAAGGCTTTGGGATCATAAGTCCTTTGCCTGAGCAGCGGCTTGCCTTGCAAACTCTGGGGGAAATTGGAACTCCCGATGCACAAAACGAGATCCGCAAAATCCTTGCCGCGCCCGGCATGCCTGATAGTTTGCTGCCGGTCGCGCTGCAGGCCGCTGTGACGGCAAAGTTAAGCTTGCCACTGCGCTGCATCACACCGTGGCTGGAACATAAAGTACCGCTGGTCCGTGCGCTGGCATTCTCCCTGATACAAACCGCAATCCCGCCTCTGTACCTTCTGGAAACCGGCCTCTCTGATCCAGACCCTTCTGTGCGGCGAGCAGCTTTGGTCACAGCTGGAAACCTGGGCCATCCCGTTGCAAAAGCAGGGTTGCTAGGTGAGTTCCGCAACAATCCGTCCAGTCAGGTCATTCGTGCCCTTCTCGCCATAGCCGATGAGGAAATAGTCATAAAAATGGGCCGCTTTGCTATGGAAAAACAGAACTTCCAGAAAATCATCGTCGAAGAACTCGTCGCTCTGGAAAATCCCAAGGCGTCAAAAATAGCACTTCGCATCAAAAAACAAATGGACCTGCGTTGATGCTTACGATTGAATCGGGGGTAATTGTCTGATTGGGAATGGCGGCTTCAGCGAAGTCACACCGCGCTTCTGAATAACCGGCGCTGAAATGGAGAAGATGATTTGTAGGTGAGGGGCAGACTCGGTTGCGGCAGCATTGGGCCGGTTATTCCCGCTCTGCCGTCATTGCCACGAACAAAATGCTGCACTCAGCATCAATGGCCGGTCTCACGGGCCGCATTGCAGCGCTCGGAGACGCCGTCAAAGTCGGCTGTGGGCCGAAAGCGCCAGTTGGGTCAAGGCTACGAAGGGTCGCAAAGCCCCGCTCACGCCAAGAATTGGTTCCTCACTCAAAAAATGAAATTGTCGCTATCGTTCAGTTCCGCCTTGGTAATGTCCTGCACAGTGATTTCAACGTTGGCGAATGTGACGGTTACATCACCGCCAGACCTCGCGAAGGTCAGGTCCTTCATTCGGGTTGCGCCATCACCAATCTTGATTTGATCCACTCCGGCGTCGAAGTCCCTGATTGTGTCTAATCCATCACCCCGGCTGAAATGAAATGTATCTTTGCCGGAACCGCCGACCAGAATGTCCAGGCCACGGCCTCCCTTCAGGAAATCATTCGCTTTGCCACCATGCAGGTAGTCATCCCCATCGCCACCAATCAGTTCATCTTTTCCGCTCCCGCCAAGCAAACGGTCATCGCCCTTCTTTCCTGCAATCTGGTCACTGCCCTTGGCACCCTTGAGTTCATTGGCAACGCTATTGCC
>JAAEUI010000572.1 GCA_024227475.1 Paracoccaceae bacterium
CTACTTTTGCACCGCCGTTTACAGCTCCTTGCGACGGTGATATTCCTTGCCGCCGGGCTGGCCGTCGATTATTCGCGGTCGCTCGGGACCAAATCCCGCATCAACAATGCGCTGGACGCCGCGACACTGGCGACCGGACGCGCCCTTTCCATTGGCGAAATCTCCACCACCGGTACGGAGGCGCAGGATTATTGCCTGTAACCTGGGTGGGTTAAAACCCTCGCCTTAAGGCGAAGACTTAAGTATGGTTTGCGGTATGGGCGAGTATCGCAAAGGGAGCCACAGCCTCTACGATTTGAAGGTCCACGTTGTGTGGATTACCAAATACCGCAAACCCGTGTTGTCGGGCGAGGTGGGGCAACGGTTGCGGGATATCGTGCGGCGTATATGCGCGGATCTTGATGTTGAGATTCTGGCGGGCAATGTCCGTATGGATCATGTCCATTTGTTGGTGTCAGTCCCGCCGAATTTGAGTGTGTCGAAATTGGTGCAAAAACTGAAGGGCGTGAGTTCGCGCCGCTTGTTGCAATCGAACAAGCAATTGCAACGCGAATTCTGGGGTCGCCATCTTTGGGCGCGGGGCTATTTTGCGGTGAGTTCGGGTAATGTAACGGATGATGTGATTGCCGCGTATATCAAGAACCAGGATGAGGTTGAGCGGCGCAAGAAATCCGACAACTTCTCAGTCGGCTTCTAGCCGAGCCCCGGAGCTACCGCCTTAAGGCGGTAGGGATTCCACTGATCGCTTCTCTCATTGCATTGTCTGACTGTCCATTTGGCCGGGGGCGGCCTGTTTGATCCGGTGCTTCATCCTGTCTGTTTCGCCAGGCTTGGGGCGCCGGATCAATTCATTTGACGCGGAATTTTTGCCGCACGGCAATTTGGCTTGTAGCGCGACAATCTGGATGAGAAGTTTGCGACAAACTGGATGAGAATC
>JAAEUI010000573.1 GCA_024227475.1 Paracoccaceae bacterium
ACGGGCAACTTGTCCTGAGCCCGGCCCGCTGGCGACCTTTGTTTCCGTTTTACCGCTGCGTGGATGGCAAAGTGTGCAAATGCTGGTGGTGGCCAAAATTTGTTGCGCTGTCCAAAAACCGGGCTATTTCGAAGGTTTCGAGCAGCGCTCTAAGCCTGAATTTGCCGGTGTCTGTTATTGGTAAGCAGTTAGAATTGTTGGGGCCCAGGGTCTTGACTCCGATTTTTCCCGCGACCAAGTGCAAGCCAATTTGCGAAGGATTGGTGGAGGTTTACGAGCGAATTTGCTGTTGCAAGATTGTAATTACCCCACCGATTATCATTGATCTGCTGGATCGCCTGCGCCTTGTCGCTGAAACGCTGCCCGAGATACGTGAGCCACGCATTCCCCGCCCGATACCTGATCCGGTGCCGCCGGTTTTTGAGCAGGTTTCGGCTTTTGTTGGCGGGACGCTGGATGAAAGCACGCTCAATGTGGATTCCGATCTTGCCTATCTGGAGAACGCTGATTTTGAGTCAGCCCAGACCTATATCCTGGCGCGGCCATATCTGCTTCGGTGGTGTTGTTCCTGTGGCGATGCCCAGTACCGCGGCTCGACCCTGCTGGGACCGGATGGCGAATTCAGCTATTGCTTCCCGTCTTTCCCATTTCTGATTTATGGGTGTCACAGAGAGTATTCTTTCCGGGTGCGCCAGATCATAGATGGTGTCGATACAGTCATTTATGATGGGTTGGCCGCAGGTATCTGGTTTGACGAAGGTGAAGAGATCACCCTGACGACGTATCGCCCGGATGCGGTGGAATGCGACCACCCGGACCTGCCAGTGCCAACGGACGCGGCGTTTGCGATGCTGGAGCGGATAGGTGGCACGGAAGCGTGGAATCTGCAAACGCCAGCGCCAGCGGGATGGAACAAGACTGCATCCGCTGCCTATAATGATGGTTTGTGTTTCCCGGCAGCAAGTGTTGCGGCAGCGCGGGGTAAGTACCTGAACTGCAACTGGGGCCATGTATTGGGCCTGAGGTATCTGTTTACTGAGGCGCTGAAAGGACAAAGTGCGATCTATTATCGGATTCGGGTCTCGCCCTGCGACAACAACGGCAATCCAACCGGAACGGCGCGATATCTCGACAGCCCGATCAACTGGAAATACTACGTTAATCTGGGTGGGTATCCGCCGACAATCAAGATCCACACCGCGCAGCTCAATCTTGAGGACAACCCGAGCTATTACAAAATCCCCTACCGTTCGGATCAAAACTGGCTGACCAATTATTCTCACGGATCGCTGGACACCCGGACCTTTGGTAACGGGCGGCATCTGGTCACGCTGGAGCTTTATGATGCAGGGCTGACTCGGGTTGTGCCTAACAATGCGGGTGACGCAGGGGGCGGGGACAGCACCAAGGCCTTTACTTACGAGTGGTGGCATGATCCGGCCGATGCGACAAACCCGACCACCACCACAAACGTGCCCTGGGCCGGACTGTCACATATGTTCTGGTGGGATAACCGCAAGACCGAGGCCGACATAGTGACGCTTTATAAGGACACAACCGCAAGCGGGGATGAATGCCAGTTCCTGTCGGGCAACGGCGCATCGCAGTTTGCTGCGGGCATCCGGGCCTATCACCCGCATCCCTGGTTCATGCACAGCTATCGTCTGTGGTGGAAGCGTGGCTTGAACGGGGCGTCAAAAACGCTCGACAGTGGCATGTCAAATGTCTCCGGACCGGCACTGCCAGCGGTCAAGAGCGCCAGCGAGTCTTTTGAGACGATGCTGAATTACTCGCCCATACATCCAGGGCAAACCCTGCCTGTGGCTGATCGTAACGAGAAGTGCACGTTCAGCCTGCTTTTGCATGTGGATACCAAGACGTGGAACGGCTCGGGCGTGATCAATGGTCTGGATGACGATGACGTAGCGTCTTTTGCGCTTGATATGTCATAGAAAAACGGAAGTTGGGCCGGTGGCAAACACCGGCCCTTTTTATCCCACGTAGTTGCTCCGGCTCAGCCCGTACTTCGCCATCTTCTCGTTCAGGGTCCGGCGCGGCAGGCTGAGTTCCTCCATCACCGACTGGATCGAACCTTTGTGGCGGCGCATGGTGTTGTCGATCAGCATCCGTTCAAATGCTTCCACGTATTCCTTCAACGGCTTGCCACCGGTCATCACCTCGGGCGTCGGTTCGCCGTTGTCGTCCATCAGCAGGTTGGCAATCGAGTAGCTGCCGCGGCGATGTTGCAGCACGGCGCGTTCGGCCAGGTTGATGAGCTGGCGGATGTTGCCCGGCCAGGGGGCCTGCAGCAGTTGGGCTGCGTCCTTTGCCGAGACTTCTGGGCCGTCGCAGCCATATTCCTCGGCGAAGGTTTCGACGTAGCGGTTGAACAGGTTGAGGATATCCTCGCCCCGCGCCCTGAGCGGGGGTGGAGTGATCTGCATCGCGGCGAGACGAAAGTACAAGTCCTGGCGGATGGTTTCCTCCAGGGGTGAGTTCGGGTCGGGCTCGTTTGAAATGGCGATGATGCGCAGCGGGGATGTATCACCACCCCGGTCAAAATCCGTCAGGGAGCCGATCAGGCGGGCCTGAACCGCGGTGGGCAGGCTTTCGACATCCTCAAGGCAGAGCGTGCCGCCGAGCGAGGCCTCAAGCGCCGGAGTGCCGTCCTCCATCGGGCCGAACAGGCGGCGGGCGAGTTCGTCCTCGGTGTAAGCGGCACAATTTGTGGTGATGAATTTCTTGCCCTGCCGGGGGCCGCAGGCGTGCAGGGCATGGGCGATCAGGCTTTTGCCGGTGCCGGTTTCACCGGTGATCAGGATGTGGCCGTCGGCCTGGGCAAGATCGAGGATATCCTCGCGCAGCCGTTCCATGACAGGGCTGGAGCCCATCAGTTTGCGCAGCAGGACGGTCCCGTCGCTGAGTTCACGGCGCAAGGTCCGGTTATCGAGCGTCAGGCGCCGGGTTTGCACGGCTCGTTTTGTCAGCTCCGCCATGCGTTCCGGATCAAATGGCTTTTCGAGAAAATCATAGGCGCCGATGCGCATGGCTTCGACGGCCATAGCCACGTCGCCGTGACCGGTGATCATGATGACAGGAAGCTGATTATCGATGCTTTGCAGGCGTTTGAGCAGGCTGATGCCGTCCATGCCCGGCATCTTGATGTCAGAGATCAGAATGCCGGGGTAATCGGACTCTACCTCCTTCAGCGCGTCTTCGGCACTGGAATAGGTTTTGGTGCGATATCCTGAGAGGGTCAGCCATTGCGATATGCTTTCGCGCATATCCTGTTCATCATCGACGATTGCGATTGTCATCTGCTCGGGCATACTTTTTACTCCGCCGCTTTTATCTCGACTTTATCGGCGCTTGGGAGGTGGAATTCAAACACCGCGCCGCAGGGATTGGCGTTTCGGGCAAGAAGCCGCCCACCGAGGTCTTTAGCAATGCCAGAGGAGATAGCAAGGCCCAGGCCGACCCCGTCGCCGGGTTTCTTGGTAGTGAAAAACGGTTCAAACAGTTCATCGAGGTTTTCGATTCCGGAGCCGTTGTCGCGGACCGATAATTTGACCATTTCGCCGCTGACCAGCAAGATGTCCATTTTCCGGTCTTCCTGAAGTTTCATGGCGTCGAGCGCGTTTCTGAGCAGGTTGACGATCACCTGTTCAAGGCGCACCCGGTCGCCCATGACCATCACCGGGTCAGGGGGCAGATTGACGGAAATTTCGACCTTCATCTGGCTGAGCTGCGGGGCCATCATCGACATCGAGGCGCTGACCGCATCGCGCATATCGACCAGCACCAGGTCTTCGCCGCTTTTTCTGGCGTAGGATTTGAGTTGCCGTGTGATTGCCCCCATGCGGCCGATGAGGTCGTCAATGCGCTGGAAGGAACTGAGTGCTTCGTCCGGGCGGTGACGTTGCAACAGCAGCCTGGCGCCTGCCAGATATGTGCGCATGGCTGCCAGCGGCTGGTTCAATTCGTGGCTGACGGCTGCGGACATTTCACCAAGAGCCGCCAGTTTGGAGCTTTGTGCCAGGCTTTGCTCGGCCACTTCGAGGTGTTTTTCAACCCGTTCGCGCTCGGCAATCTCTTCTGACAAGCGCTCGTTCATTTCTCGCAACTGCACCGATTCCGCCTTGAACAGGAACGACTGGCGGATGGCGCGGCGCGACAGGATGTAAAAGCCAAGGGCCGTCAGAATCGCAAGCGCCATCAGTTCCAGTGCCAATACGCCGTTCACCCGGGCGCGCACCTCTTCAAAAGACGCCAGATAGCTCAGCCGCCAGCCCTGAAACGGGACTTTGCTTTCCAGGCGGAACAGCGGCTGGCCCTTTATATAGGCATCCACCACCGACTGGGTCCATTCGCCGGTGGCCCGCCAGGCGCGTTCAACCGGGGACAGGGCCGGCTGGCTGGTCAGAGCCTCTTCGATGGTCAGATGCTGAAACTGGCGTTCGGTCGACAGGATAATGATGCCGGTCGAGTCGGTGACAAAAATTGTGCTGTCACGGCCAGACCAGGTGTCAAACATGTTATCCAGATCAACCTCGACGATGATCACGCCGATGGTTTCTTTCTGAGACAGAAGTTTTCGGGAATAGAAAAAGCCGATCGGGCCTTCTTCCAGCCCTGCATTGGTGAAAACGGTGTCGTTGGAGCGCAGGGCTTCGATGAAATAGGCATTTTCACGCATCACAGCACCCAGTTCCCGCCGGTCGCTGGCAGCAATTGTACGGCCTGTTTCATCAAGCAGCACGATGGATTTTGCCCCGATTTCCTCCTGGTAGGAGATCAGGCGCTGCGATGTGCCGGTGAAATCACGGGAGTTCAGCGCTGAAATGAGCGTGGTATCGCGCGACAGCAACAGGGGAACCACCGAATTTCGCTGCAATTCACTGACCAGACGGCCGGTATAAAGTGCAACCTGGGCTTCGGCGTTATCTCGGGTTTTCTGGCTGAACCGTTCAGTGAAATAGAGATTGGACAGCCAGATCAGCAGGCCGACTGCCAGCAGGAACAGCAAAATACCAACGCGCAGAACGGATTGGGTCCAGGTTTTTTCAGATTTGGAAGAGGTTTCACCCGCCATAGCCTGAACTTAGGGCGCATGGCGTTTTGGCTCAAGTCTTTCGGCGGTGTTGCTCAGGCAGAAACCAGCCCAAAGGCCAGACCCTCGAATATCCGCGCGCCGTCTGTACCCCCCAGCACCGGATCGTTGATCCGCTCCGGGTGGGGCATCATGCCCAGAACCCGCCGGTTGGCGGACAACACACCGGCGATATCATCAACGGATCCGTTCGGGTTGTCGGTATAGGTAAATGCTACGCGGTCATCGCCGTGCAGGCGGTTCAGGGTGTCAGTATCCGCGGTGTAGTTGCCGTCATGATGGGCAATCGGAACGCTGATCTTTTCACCCTTGCGGTAAACGGCGGTGAAGGCGCTGTCTTTGGTTGTAACCTCAAGGCCAATTTCCCGACAGACAAATTTCAGACCAGCGTTGCGCATCAGCACTCCGGGCAAAATGCCGGTTTCGGTCAGAACCTGAAAGCCGTTGCAGACCCCCAGCACGTAGCCGCCCTTACTGGCGAATTTTACAACCGCCTGCATGATCGGAGAGCGTGCAGCAATGGCGCCGCAGCGCAGATAATCGCCAAACGAGAAGCCCCCGGGGATGGCAATGACATCAAGCCCGTCGGGCAGGCTGCTTTCCTTATGCCAGATCATTTCTGCAGGTTTGCTGTTGCCTGAGAACCTGCCCAAAGCCACCGCCATGTCACGGTCGCAGTTGGAGCCGGGGAACTGGATGACGGCGGCACGCATCAGAGGATCTCCACCGCGTAGTTTTCGATCACTGTGTTGGCGAGCAGTTTCTCGCACATCTGAATGACCGTGGTCTTGGCTGCATCGGCATCGGTTTCAGCCAGATCAAGCTCGATCACCTTGCCTTGTCGCACGCCGTTGACGCCATCAAACCCAAGGGTGCCAAGCGAATGGCGCACCGCCTCGCCCTGAGGATCAAGAACCCCGTTTTTCAGGGTGACGTGAACGCGTGCTTTCATCTCAAGACCTTTCAATTCACCAGTTTCGGACCGGTTGTCGGCTTGTTCTGCGGCATCAGGCCCAGGCGGTTGGCGACTTCGGTATAGGCGTCCGACAGGCTTCCGAGGTCACGGCGGAACACATCCTTGTCGAGTTTTTCGCCGGTTTTAATGTCCCACAGGCGGCAAGAGTCCGGGCTGATTTCATCAGCGATAATAAGGCGTTGGAAATCACCGTCAAACTGACGGCCGATTTCAATCTTGAAATCCACCAGCTTGATGCCGACGCCGTACATCAGGCCCGACAAATAGTCATTGACCCGGAGCGCCAGCGCCACCATGTCGTCCAGATCCTGCTGGCTGGCCCAATTGAACGCCAGGATGTGTTCTTCAGCCACCAGCGGGTCGCCAAGCGCGTCGTCCTTGTAGCAGAACTCCACAATCGGGCGCGGCAGTTGCGTGCCTTCCTCGATGCCCAGCATTTTAGACAGGGAACCGGCGGCCACGTTGCGTACGATCACTTCAAGCGGGATGATCTCGACCTGATGCACCAGTTGTTCGCGCATGTTCAGACGTTTGATGAAGTGTGTCGGCACACCAAGGGTCGCCAATCCGACCATGAAATGTTCGCTCAGGCGATTATTCAGCACGCCTTTGCCTTCGATCACGTCTTTCTTGACAGCGTTAAAGGCGGTGGCGTCGTCCTTGAAATACTGAACCAGTGTTCCCGGTTCGGGGCCTTCGTAGAGGATTTTTGCCTTGCCTTCGTAAATTTTCTTGCGACGCGCCATTGAGGTCTCCGCTGTCGGGGCGAGGGCCAGTGCCCCAGGTAAATTTGCGCTCTCTATAGGCAATCCAATGGGGTGCAGCAAGTAAATAGGGTGGTATGCCTTGAGGTCCGTCCAAAATGGTTCCATATTCAGTTAAACACATTTCTGGAGGCAGCAACATGACCACATTCGACGAACGGGAAAACGCGTTCGAAAACAAATACGCCCATGACGAAGAGATAAAATTCAAAGCTGAGGCGCGAGCCAACAAGCTGCTGGGGCTTTGGGCCGCGGGATTGATGGGGAAAACTGGCGATGCGGCGGAAGACTATGCCAAAGAAGTGGTCATTTCCGACTTTGAGGAAGCTGGCCATGAAGATGTATATCGCAAGGTTTCCGGTGATCTTGGTTCAGCTGCCGATGAGGTAACAATCCGGGCTAAAATGGCGGAGTGTCGACGTGAGGCGAAACAGCAAATAATGGATGAGATCTGAAGACTGTCAAACTGATCAATTGTTATTAGAGACAGAAAGCCCCAGGTAAATAATCCGGGGCTTTCCGCTTATTTACTCACCAAAATGAAATACACTGGCCAATTTTTAAAAAAGCCGGTGTAGGTGGCACAACACGCCTGCCACCGGACCACTATTGCCCCCAAACCAAGTTGCCCCGATCTGCCACACCGGCTGTAAAAAGGTCAGTTGAAAATGTGTGAATCAAAGGTAGTTGGCTGGTCCGAAAAAAGAGTGACAAAAGTCACTATATTCGCTCTATGGTGGCGAGCGGCAGATTTTTTTCTACCGAGTCTGCGGATTCCGAAGATTTGATCAGACGGGTTTGGTCCGAGATTGCCGGCACTTAGCAAAATGCAAAGGTTTTTGTGGCTGGAAGAGGCGTCACGCGGTGTGCGATTCGTACACAATTGTCCGGGAGCAGGGCGCCGGTTCACTCCACATTTTGCAGAATTACTCTCTGAACACACGCGCAAAAATCGTATCCACGTGTTTGGTGTGATATGCCAGATCGAATTTCTCTTCAATTTCTTCGGCACTTAGCGACGCCAAAACGTCAGCATCCGCCAGCAGTTCGGTTTTGAAATCCTTGCCTTCTTCCCAGACTTTCATGGCGTTGCGCTGAACCAGCTTGTAGCTGTCCTCGCGGGAAACTCCGGCCTGCGTCAGGGCCAACAGCACCCGCTGGCTCATTACCAGACCGCGGAATTTGTTCATGTTGGCGAGCATGTTGTCAGGGTAGATCACGAGCTTGTCGATGACCATGGTCAGGCGGGCCAGCGCGAAATCGAGCGTGATGGTGGTGTCCGGGCCGATGTTGCGTTCCACCGAAGAATGCGAGATGTCGCGTTCGTGCCAGAGAGCCACGTTTTCCATGGCCGGGACCACGGCCATGCGTACGAGGCGGGCCAGACCGGTGAGGTTCTCGGTCAGCACCGGGTTGCGCTTGTGGGGCATCGCCGAGGAACCTTTCTGGCCTTTGGAAAAGAACTCCTCGGCTTCAAGAACCTCGGTGCGCTGCATGTGGCGGATTTCGGTGGCGAGGTTTTCGATAGAACTGGCAACGACCCCAAGGGTGGCGAAAAACGCGGCGTGACGGTCGCGCGGGATGACTTGGGTGGAAATCGGCTCCGGCTTAAGGCCCAATTTGGCACAGACGTGCTCTTCCACGGCAGGATCAATATTCGCAAAGGTGCCAACTGCTCCGGAAATTGCGCCGGTGGCGATTTCCGTGCGGGCTGTTATCAGCCGGTTCAGGTTGCGGTCCATTTCGGCGTAAAACCGGGCGAATGTCAGGCCCATGGTGGTGGGCTCGGCGTGAATCCCGTGGCTGCGCCCGATGCGCACCGTGTTCTTATGCTCCAGCGCGCGGCGTTTCAGGGCGGCAAGCAGAGCGTTTGTGTCTTCAATCAGAATGTCGACGGCTTTAACCAGCTGCACGTTGAAACAGGTGTCCAGAACGTCTGAGGATGTCATGCCCTGATGCACAAAGCGTGCTTCGTCATTGCCGATGAGTTCCGCCAGATGGGTGAGGAAGGCGATCACATCGTGTTTGGTGACGGCTTCGATCTCGTCGATCCGTGCCACGTCAAGTTCGATGTCCTTGGCCTTCCAGACAGCATCGGCGTTTTCACGGGGGATAACGCCCAAGTCCGCCTGAGCGTCGCAAGCGTGCGCCTCGATTTCGTACCAAATGCGGAATTTGCTCTGCGGAGACCAGATTGCAACCATATCGGGACGGGAATAACGCGGGATCATGCTGACAGCCTTGTGATTGGAACGTCGTTTGAGGGCGTCTTAGACTGATCGCGGAAAAGAGACAAGTTAGGGGGTGTCGCATGTGGCGTGGGACTTTGGTTTTATTGATCTGGGCCGGGGCAGTGGCTGCCCAGGATTGGCGAAAGCTGGATAGTTCGGAGATAGCAGCGGCGCTGACTTCGCGCCATATCCAGTATGAAAACGCACAACAGGATTTCTTTGCATCCGGTAAAACGCTGTATGATGCAGGGAAGCCAAGCTGGGGGTATTGGCGGGTGCAAGGTGATCAATTTTGTTCGCAGTGGCCGCCAAATGGTGATTGGAGTTGTTACGATTTGTTCAAAAGTTCTGACGGCCAGAAGCTTCGCTTTATTGGGTTTGGCGGTGATGTTTCCGAAGGCACGTATACAAATCGGAATTAGAGAGATTCAGATTAAAGCGTTTCCAGCGAACGTAGAGTCAAAGGGGAT
>JAAEUI010000574.1 GCA_024227475.1 Paracoccaceae bacterium
AATTCTCGACCCCAGTAATGGCTCCCTGAACAAGCCTCCATCGCGATGGTGCACGTTGGCAGCTCAGAAATGAAGGTAAGCAGCTTGTTGCGTTTGAGCTGTTTGCGGAAAATCACCTCACCTGTTGAGCTACAACCATGAAGCTGAAATACGTTCTTTGCTAAATCCAGGCCGACAAGGTCCAAATCTGTCATCTCAATACCCTCCTGACAATTTCTATCCCTCTATTCTAGCACAATGCTAGGTCGGGGATGTCCAATCCATCAGAACCAACACACTTATGCTGCGAGTTGGGCGAACTGCTGGAAGCCAGATGCGCTTGCATTTGCAAACTGGATTTTACGTATCATGTTCGCCACCTCAATTCCTTCCAGTGTTGCAGAAGCCGATGGAATGGATTTGAACCCTCCCATTGGTCGCACTCGCCTTTTGATGAATCCGCTGCCCGGCAGGGCATGTTTACATACCCGAGAGGGGGTGGTCTTGCTCGATCATGTTATTGAGGTATTTGGAGCGAATAGCCTGGATGGCTATTGGACAGCCAAATCGGCCCAGGATTTTGTTAACGCTCCGAATGCCAGCCCCGTTGGCTCCGCTTTTTTCAATCACAATCTTCTCCGGGATCCCGTTAGCAGCAAGAGCCTTCGCAAAGAACTTTGTGGCGGCTGGCCCGGTCCTGCGCTCTGACAACATGAAATCGAGGGTATTCCCGAGCTTGTCGACGGCGCGATAAAGGTACAGCCATTTTCCCTTCACACAGACATATGTTTCATCCATCTGCCAGGATCGACCAGCTGGTTTCTTTCTTGACTGCGCCTTCAGTGCGATCAGGGGCGCGTATTTAGTCACCCAACGATTGAGAGTCGCGTGATCTACGGTGACACCACGCTCGGCGAGGATTTCTTCCAAATCTCGGTATGAAACTGCATACCTAAGATAGAAAAACATAGCATGAAGAATGACCTCTTTTGGAAACTGGGCATCTTTGAATGAAATCACAGCCAAAACCTCGCCGACTTTTTGGAAAAGCCTTGTATACCGGATTTCGAAAATCTTTGCGACACTACCGGAAGCGGACAGGGAAGGGGACACGCTGGTGCTTTCGTCGCCTCCAAAATTCCACGCTGCATATGTTCAAACTCACCTGTCAGGCAGGCTCCTGTTTGCCGCCGGTGGTCTTGATCCCTCAATCCGCGGAATCCGTGTCGTTTTTTGAGGCATAGAAGACTCTGACCAGAGAGGCAGACGGGTGCGGACACCTTTTCTATGTTCCCGTCCGCCCGGTGGTGGGATATTGCAGCATCACGTGCCGGGTTGGTTTTGTTCCCGGGCACCGGAAAACCTGAGGCTGGAGAGAGAACCAATGTACGACAATAACTATCTGGTCAGCCGACTGCGAATTGCCAGTGTTGGGCGCGAGGACGCTGTTTTTCTGGCGGATCATCAAACCGGCGAGCGGGTGACATATGGCGCCTTCTTTGCCAACTGCGAGAAAATGGCGGCGGCGCTGGTTGCAGATGGGCTGAAGCCGGGGGACCGGGTCGCCGTGCAGGCGCCCAAAACCCGCGCAATGCTGGAGCTGTACGTCGGGGCGGTTCTGGCTGGCGGCGTGTTTCTGCCGCTGAATGCGGCCTATACCGCGGCGGAGGTCAGCTACTTCCTGTCTGACGCGGCGCCCCGGCTTTTGGTCTGTGATCCGGAAGCCGTTGAGGCGCTGGAGCCGGTTGCCGAGGACTGCGGGGTTCAAAAAATCCTTACATTGGCAGCGGATGAGACCGGCACAATGGCTGATGCCCGCGATGCGCAAAGCTCCGGGTTTGCTGCGGTTGCCCGCAAAAGCGATGATCTGGCGGCCATCCTCTATACTTCGGGCACAACCGGGCGTTCCAAGGGCGCGATGCTGACCCACCGGGCGTTGGCGTCCAATTCGGAAACCTTGCGGGAATACTGGCATTTCACCAGTGATGATGTGTTGATCCACGCGCTGCCGATCTTCCACACCCACGGCCTGTTTGTCGCGACCAACATAACCCTGATGGCTGGTGGCAGCTGCATCTTCATGGCTCGGTTTGATGCCGAAGCCATCCGGGATCACATGCCCAATGCAACGGCACTGATGGGGGTTCCGACGTTTTATGTCCGGTTGTTCGCAACGCCCGGGCTGGCCAAAGCCTCCCGAAACATGCGGTTGTTCGTTTCCGGCTCTGCTCCGCTGCTGGCCGAAACCCACAACAAATGGCGGGCGGTAACCGGGCACGCCATTCTGGAACGTTATGGCATGACCGAAACCAACATGAACACCTCAAACCCGTATGACGGGGATCGCCGGGCCGGAACCGTCGGGTTCCCGCTGCCCGGGGTCGAGGTTATCGTGACCGATCCCGATACCGGCCAGGAGATGCCGCGGGGTGAAATCGGTGTTTTGGAGGTGCGCGGGCCGAATGTCTTCGCTGGCTACTGGCAGATGCCGGAAAAGACGGCGGAAGAACTGCGTGACAACGGGTTTTTCATCACCGGCGATCTGGGGTGCATAGATGAGGACGGTTACGTGAATATCGTCGGGCGGTCCAAAGACCTGATCATTTCCGGCGGGTTCAATGTTTACCCCAAGGAAATCGAACTGGTGATTGATGATCTCGACGGGGTGGTGGAAAGTGCCGTTATCGGCGTACCGCATGGGGATTTTGGCGAAGCGGTGGTGGCCGTCATTGTGCCTGAGCCGAATAGTGATTTGACGGCGGAAGGTGTCCAGGCGAGCCTGTTGGGTGCATTGGCGAAGTTCAAACAGCCGAAATCTCTGATTTTTGTTGAAGAACTGCCGCGCAACACCATGGGGAAGGTCCAAAAGAACGAACTGCGCAAAAAGCATGCAGGTTTGTTTAGCAGCTGATCCGCCAACTATTCTGTGCGCAGGGCTTCCGTCTTCCGGTCAGGCCCGTCCAGTACGTGTTGCCGTAATCAAGGGTATTGCAGGGATTGAATTGTGCTAAAGTTGTATGGCAAGGACACCGCGAATACCCTGCAGCGATGTGTCGTGACCCCAAGGAAAGCAGAGCGATTGAAGCAACAGCCAATTTCCATTGAAAATGGGCAAATGGTGCTGGGATGACAGCACTGACCCACGATATGATTCCAGAGGTGGCGCTGGCCCACGCTGAAGCGGGAACACCGGTGGCGTTGGCAACGGTGATCGAGACCTGGGGTGCTGCGCCGCGCCCTGTCGGCGCACAACTGGCGATTACGGCTGAGGCGGAAATGGCGGGGTCCGTTTCCGGAGGTTGTGTTGAAGGCGCGGTTGTGGCCGAAGCGCTGGATTTGCTGGAAAGCGGTCATTCGACAGTGCTTGAGTTCGGCGTCGCTGACGAGGATGCCTTTGCGGTTGGATTGACCTGTGGCGGGCGCATTCGGGTTATGGTGGAACCGGTGGGGGGCAGCGATGGCCTGCCGGTTGACATGCTGCGCGAGCTGGTGGTGCAGCGGGCGGCACGACAGGCGGTGGCCTATGTGGTGGATACCGAAAGCTGGCAGCGACGGCTGGCAGAACCGGAAGACGGGGTCGTGGCCGAGGTGTTTCAGACTGAGAAATCCTTGATGCAGGAGGCGCGATTTGTCGGATTGCATCTGCCACCGCTGCGTCTGGCGATTGTGGGCGCGGTTCATATTGCGCAACCACTGGCAAGCATGGCCGGGCTGCTCGGGTATGACGTTATTGTGGTGGACCCGCGCGACAGTTTTGGTTCAGAAGCGCGGTTTCCAGGGCAGACGCTGGTGAGCGACTGGCCGGATGCGGCCCTGGCGGCCCACGGGCTGGATGCGCGAACCGCCGTGGTAACACTGACGCATGATCCCAAGCTAGACTTACCGGCAATTGAGACCGCGCTGAAAAGTGATGTGTTTTATCTGGGGTGTCTGGGGTCGAAAAAGACCCATGCCAAGCGGGTGACGGCTCTCAAAACTGCCGGGTTTTCGGAGGCGGAGATCGGGCGTATTCACGGGCCGGTGGGGCTGGATATCGGGGCGAAGTCTCCGGCGGAGATCGCACTGTCCATTCTGGCAGAGATCACCCTGCGCCTGCGCCGACCGGAGAGCAGGCCATGAAATTTGGCTCGGTGGCGTTAGCGCAGGCACAAGGAGCGGTGCTGGCCCATTCGCTGCACTTGCCCGGGCACCGGCTTGGCAAGGGGCTGGTTCTGTCGGGTCAGGATATCCGGGACATCGGCGACGCCGGGATGACCCATGTTGTTGTCGCACAGCTGGAAGCCGGGGATCTGGACGAGAACGCAGCTGCTTTGCAGATCGCGGAAGCGCTGGTTTCGAAAGGGTTCAGGGCGACCGCGCCATTTGCCGGGCGGGTGAATATTCTGGCAACGGAGGCGGGCCTGTTCCGGCTTGACGCCGCGATGATTGGTGCAGTGAACGGGGTGAATGAGGCGATCACGCTGGCGACTTTGCCGGACCACAGCCGTGTCGCTGCCGGGAAGATGGTGGCGACGGTAAAGATCATTCCCTATGCGGTTGCCACGAGCCTGGCAAAAACAGCGACGCAGGCGGCAGCTGGCGGTGCGCTGCGATTGTGTTGCAACGTGGTAGAAAATGCCGATCTGGTTCTGACCCGCACCGAATTGATGAAACCGAGCCTGTTGGCCAAGGCCGAAGCGGTAACCGAGGGGCGGATGCGGGCATTGGGCGTTGCGCTGCGGAAGGTCGAGATTGTGGCGCATGACGAGCGCGCGGTTGCCAAGGCGATTTCCGGGTCTACGGCGGATCTGGTGTTGATCCTCAGCGCATCGGCGACTTCAGATCGCGATGACGTGGCACCGGCGGGGCTGATCCGGGCTGGCGGCAGACTGGTGCGATTTGGAATGCCGGTCGACCCGGGAAATCTTTTGTTCGTCGGGGCGATTGATGAGCGGCCGGTTGTCGGGTTACCGGGGTGTGCCCGGTCTCTGGCGCTGAACGGTGCGGATTGGGTGTTGCAGCGGCTTGTTGCAGGGCAGGACGTAACCGGTGAGGACATTGCGAATATGGGTGTGGGCGGTCTGCTGAAGGAAATACCGCTGCGCGCTCAGCCCCGGGCGAAACAGCCGGTGGCGGGAAAGCGGGTGGAGCTGGTTCTGCTGGCCGCGGGCGCGTCGCGGCGGATGCGCGGAGAAGATAAGTTGCTTCGTGAGGTGGAAGGCCAGCCGCTGCTTCGTCGTTCGGCTGAGTTGGCAAAGGCTGCGGAGGTGTCGGCTGTCCGCGTGGTTTTGCCAGAGGATAACACTGAACGATTGGCGGTGTTACAGGGGTTGGATGTCACTGTCGTTGAAACGTCAGACTGGCAGGAAGGCATGGCTGCTTCCTTACGTGCCGGGCTGGCGGCAGTGTCCGGTGATGCGGCGGCCGTTGTGGTGGCGCTGGCGGACATGCCGGAAGTAACAACGGGGCACATCAACCGCCTGATCGCCGCTTTTGATCCTGAGGAGTCGCGAGAAATCTGCCGGGCCGTTGCCGCGGATGGAACACCGGGTCATCCGGTACTGTTTTCGCGGCGGTTTTTTGAGAGCCTGATGGACCTGCAGGGTGACCACGGGGCAAAAGATGTACTGGTGCAGGCGCAGGAATTCGTGACGCTGGTGTCAACACCGGGGCAGGGGGCGGTGATTGATCTGGATACACCCGAAGCCTGGGCGGCCTGGGCTGAAAGCGGCAAGGGTACGCTGGACTAGAGAGCTTCGAGTTTAACATCAAATCACGCGTGAAACACGAAACTTCCACGTTATCAGCGTCATAGATCGCCGCAACTTTGTCGGTGCAAGGACTTCAGCGCCCGGCAAAGCAATCACCCGCGGCGGACCAAGATGATCAGGGCTCCTGCGAGATCGACTTCAGAAATTCCATGATCGCGTCGAGGTCCTTGTCCTTGCGCAGGCCGGCAAAGGCCATCTTGGTTTTTGGGATCATGTCCTTGGGTTTTTTCAGGTACTGGCGCAGACTCTCTTCGTCCCAAATGAGGCCCTCAGCGCTGGCCGCGGTCATTGCATCTGAGTAGGAATAATCGGCCACTTCCGCTGCGGCCCGGCCATAGATGCCGTTCAAAATCGGCCCGACTCCGTTCTTTGCCTTATCGCCAATCTTGTGGCAGGCTTTGCACTTCTTGAAAACTTTCTTCCCTTTTTCAACCAGTTCCGCGTCCAGCACCATGGGCACCAACTCTTCAGTTGTCTCGGTAACCGCCTCATCTTCGGACCCGGAAGTTGTATCGGAAAACACCGGACCGGCGGCAAGTGCAACTGCTACCAAAATGACAAAATGTGACTTCATCGTAACCTCTATTTGCAGACTGAATTGATCATTTTGGAAGTAACCGGTTTTTCCCGGCCGACGCAATTGCCTTTTTGGTCGCGGGGGCCTGAGCCCTCGGCACTGTGTGCAAACCGCGATCATTGGGTAAGCATTTCACGCCCTGACCTGCCTATGCCGTCTCTGATGTCGGCTTCAATCGCCTTGCGCAGTGCAAGGGCGTCACGCGATTTCAGTGCTTGCAGAATCTCTTTATGACGGTCGACCAGGTAGGTGTTTTTCAGATCACCCTGTACGAGGCGTTGAAACGGGCCCAGTTGCAGCCAAACACTTTCAATGAGTGGCATCGCCGATTGATGGGGGTTGGCCGCGTACAGCAATCGGTGAAACTCGTGATTCAGGATTGTCAGTTCATCGTAATGGCCGTCGCGCAGCGCCCTATCCATTTCATCATCAAGCGACCGCATTTCTCCAATATAATTGTCCGAGATGTACGGAAGTGAACGCTCGCCAGCGTGCGCCTCTATTGCAATTCTGAGATGGAGCAACTCCTCAAATCGCCCGCCGCTCATCTCCGGTATGCTCATCCGGCGGTTGCCAAGAAATTCAATAGCATGTTCTGAGCCCAAGCGCCGCAAGGCCTCGCGGATAGGTGTCGGGCTGAGAGACATGTACTCGGCGATCCCCCGGATTGTGAGCGGCGTCCCAGGCGGAACAGCACCAACCATTATTGCGTTTCTCAGGCGGGCGTAGACGTATTCCTGTATTGTTCTGTTTGCGCGCTCAGGTATTTCCGGAAACTTTAAAGCGACCTTTGAGCCCATGACTGCCTCATTCATCAGAACTTTGAGGCAATGTAGCCGACAGCGTAGTTGACTCAAGTACAAAATGTAATATGAAATCGTAAAAAGATATCACATTTTGCCAATCACTCTGAAAGGCGGGAAAAATGACTGACCAAACCGATGCCAACTGGGCCGCAGAAAACCCCGGGGTCGAAACCGTTTATGCGGCGGTGTGCGATTTGAACGGGGCATTTCGCGGCAAGCGCGTTCCTGCATCCGCAGTGGGCAAAGTTCAGAGTGGCGGATTGCGCATGCCCTTGTCAGTTGCCGCTGTCGATATCTGGGGCGAAGATATCGAAGGGAGTGAGCTGGTTTTTGAAACTGGTGATGCCGATGGGATATGCGAGGCCACCGGGCGTGGTATCCTGCCGATGCCCTGGGCTGACAAACCAACCGTAATGATGCCGCTCTGGCTGGCAGAAGAGGACGGCGCGCCGTTTCTTGGCGATCCGCGCCGCGCACTGGCCGATGTTGTTGTCCGCTATGCTGCGCGTAACCTAACACCGGTTGTTGCAACTGAACTGGAGTTCTATCTGGTTGATCTGGCAACCGGCACACCTTTGCCGCCCAGGTCACCGGTAACGGGGAAACGTCTGGATTCTGACGGAGTACTGTCGCTTGACGAACTGGAACATTTCAGCGGTTTTTTGAACGGTGTTTATGATGCCTGCAAAGCGCAAGGTATTCAGGCTGATGCGGCAATAGCAGAAAACGGCGCGGGGCAGTTTGAGATCAACATGATGCATGTAAACGACCCCCTGCGCGCGGCTGATGATGCTGCCCTTTTCAAGAAACTGGTCCGGGGCGTCGCGCGCAAACACGGTTTCGCGGCAACGTTTATGGCTAAACCCTACGGAAACCGGGCTGGCAGCGGCTTTCATGTTCATTTCTCATTGTTGGATGAACACGGTGTAAATGTGTTTGATAATGGTGGAGAAGAAGGGTCCTCCGCTCTGTTGAACGGCGTTGCAGGACTGTTGGCGACGATGGCACAAAACACGCTGACATTTGCGCCCCACGAAAACTCGTATCGTCGCCTCATGCCAGGAGCGCATGCACCGTCTGCGGTGGCCTGGGGATATGAAAACCGGACCGCCGCGATCCGCATTCCCGGTGGATCGACAAAAGCACGCCGCATCGAGCATCGTGTCGCGGGAGCGGATGCAAACCCGTATCTGGTTCTGGCAAGCGTCCTTGGTGGTGCGCTCATTGGAATAGAGCGCGACATGCAGCCCGCCCCGGCCATTTCGGGCGATGCTTATTCAATGGATCTGCCGCAATTGCCGATGGACTGGTCGGCCGCCATCGCGGCATTTGAGACCGGTGAATTGGTAACGGAAATCTATTCAGGCCGTCTGCAACAGATGCTGGCTGGCTGCAAGCGCCAGGAATACACCCGGTTTAAACGCCAAGTGACCGACTTTGAGTATCACTCCTATCTCGAAACAGTCTGAGGTATGCCTGCGCCACTGCCAGAACCGACTCGAAACTTCAACGTTATCAGAACCATAGACCGGTGATTTCCACATAAACTCGTCTCAAGTTAATGTGAAAACGTTGTAGGCTCCGGACTTGTAGGCGGGCAGTGACCGCGACGGCTGTTCCTTTCATAGTAGCTGACATTGGCTAAAAACGAGTCAACTATGGCAGTGCGGGACGAAGCCACCATTGAAAACCGGCAACTCGCCACCCGAACAACGTAGTGTCACGATTGATAATCGCTTAGGTCTTCCGGAGCGTGTAGCAACGTGCCTTCATACTTTGTGAGATCGTCATTCATTTGTAACCAAGGCAGCTTGCTTTGATAGTTTACGGAGACCTCTGCATGAATGGCCGTTTGCAGTGATTTTCTGATCGAGCGCAGGTTTCTGGCTTCCGTCACCGGTTTTCGG
>JAAEUI010000575.1 GCA_024227475.1 Paracoccaceae bacterium
GAACAACGCCAGCCTGCTGGTGATCGGCAAAACCGGCGTGCATGCGGACGACGAACTGGACATCGGCGGCAATACCGAAAACCTGTTGCGCATGGTGCCCTGCCACGTATGGATCGGGCAAACGACCTTTTTGCCGCCAATGGATGTGGTCGCCGAGGAAACCATCATGTGGAGCGACGAGGCCGAGGAGAAAATCAACCGCGCGCCGGATTTCGTGCGCGGCATTGCCCGCACGTCCGTAATCCGCCAGGCCCAGGCCGAGGGCCATACCTTCATCACCACCCGTTTTGTTGATCAGGTGATGAAAGCGATGATGCCCGGTGCCGGGGGTGGTGACTACAGCGCGCCACAGCAAAGCTTTGAGCGATTGGAATGGTCGCCTGAGGCTCAGGCGCTGGTGGACACCGTCGCTGATGAAACGGTCCGCGAACAAATCAGCCTGCGGGCCGAGAAATCCGCGCGCCGCGATGCAAGCACCATTGTGCTGGCTGAACACGCAGAACCCTTTGTCGAGGACGCGGCACCACCAGCGGCAGAAACACCGGAAATGATCTGGCGCGCCGCCTCGCTGGCCCGGCTGCAGCGAATACCCGAGGCCTTCCGCGACGCCGCACGGGCCACCGTTGAGGCCTATGCAAAATCGATTGGTGCTACGATAATCGAGGGTGACGTGGCCGAAGCAGGGTTTGTCGCTTCGCGCAAGAGTATGTGCCCGGTAGACCACGAGAAAGGCGGGTCAAAGTGACCTGTACCGCCTGAAAACCATGACAGCCCAGCCACCCTATCTGATTGCTCTGAACCTGACGGAACGCTGTAACCTGTCTTGTGCACACTGTTATCTCGACGCCAAGGTCTTAAGAGAAGGCGCGCAAGACGAACTGGGCACCAGTGAAGTGAAAAAACTGCTGGACGAGATCGCCGAGGTCGGCCCCGAAGCGATGGTGGTGCTGACAGGTGGCGAACCTCTTTTGCGCAAGGACATCGAGGAGATCGCGGCCCACGCCACCGGTCTTGGCCTGATGGTGGTGGTCGGATCAAACGGCTTGCCGCTGACGCCTGACCGGATTGCAGCACTGCAAAACGCGGGTGTCGCCGGGCTTGGCCTGTCAATCGATTCACTGGACCCCGAAAAACACGACGCATTTCGCGGACGAGAGGGCGCATGGATCAGAACCATGGCCGCAATCGACGCCTGTGTAGCGGCAGAAATGCCGTTCCAGATCCACTTTTCGGTCACCGATGATACCGCCGATGAAATAGACACCATGGTGGACTTCGCCCGTGATGCGGACGCTATGGTGCTCAACGTCTTTTTCATGGTCTGTACCGGACGGGGCGAAAAATATTCGGATATTTCCCCACAGAAATATGAAGAAGTCCTGCGCCGGGTAGCCCACGCCGCGCGGAACGAGAAAAGGTTGATGGTGCGTGCCAAATGCGCGCCGCATTTCAAACGCATCGCCATGCAGATGGATCCGGACTGGCAGATCACCTCGGCCCATGGCTATGACGCCGGGGGCTGTATCGCGGCCACGCGTTATGCCCGGGTCACACCGAACGGAGACGTAACCCCTTGCCCCTACATGGAAAACTCAGTGGGTTCGGTGCGCGAAACTTCCTTTAGCGAGATCTGGAACACCGCACCGGTTCTTAACGCCCTGCGTGAGCCAAAACTGGAAGGGCGCTGCGGCGCCTGCGAATTTCAGGAACTTTGCGGCGGATGCCGTGCCAGGCCTCTGGCACGCGATGGCAATATGATGGGTGAAGATTTCCTCTGTTCCTATCAGCCTCAGGGCGGCGCAGTGATCTGTGCCTTGAACCCAGAGCCCGACATCGTGAACTGGTCGGACGGCGCCGAAGCCCACATCAGCCGCGTACCGGGTTTTGTGCGCCGAATGGTGCGTCGCCGGGCCGAGGAATATGTGCGTGGCGAGGGGCGCTTTGAAGTCACATCCGACGATCTGACTCTTCTGGCCCGACGCCGGTTCGGCGACAAAGGACCACCAAGCTACGTCCGGAAACTGCGCCCGAGCGCGCTGACCGGAGGCGACAACGGATGAGCCATGATGTTGTTGTCATAGGGGCTGGGATTTCCGGGCTTGCCTGTGCGAATGATCTTGCCAGGCAAGGCCATGACGTGCGGGTTCTGGAAAGACAGGCCAGCACCGGGGGCAACGCTGTTTCCCGGCGGTTCGGCGGTTTCCTGATGGAATTGGGACCAACCACATTCAACGGCGCTTTTCCCGTCGCTATGGAACGGATTCACCGTCTTGGCCTGGGCGGCTCGGCCCGGGAACTGGGCCCGAACGTACAAAAGCGCTATCTGCGCGACCACCGTGGCCTGTACGGCATTCCCACGCACCCGATGGGGTTTTTCACTTCATCCTACCTGTCACCGCTTGCGCGTATTTCGATGGCCGCTGAAATCCTGCGCCCTCGCAAAGCCGACCAGACCGAGGAAACCATCCATCAATTCGCTGCCCGCAGGTTCGGCAAAGGCTTTGCTGACAAGGTCATCGAGCCCATGGCGGCAGGGATTTTCATGGGAGACGCCAGAACACTTTCGATCGACAGCACCTTTCCGAAACTGCCGGAGATGGAACAACGCTTCGGATCGATCATCCGCGGGGTGATGGCAGCCAAACGCGGTAGCGAACCTGGCAGGCGGCTTTTGTCCTGGGATGGCGGCATCGCCACGCTGCCACGGACCCTGACGCATCGCCTTGGCGCCAGAGTTCACACCGGGGTTGCCGTGAACAAAGTCCGGCACACCGGGTCTGGCTTTGAGATTGAAACTGCAAATTCCGGAACGCTTCGCAGCCGGACGGTGGTTTTGGCGGTTCAGCCACACGTGGCCGCAGCGCTTCTGGAAAACATCGACCCGGCAGCGGCGGCGGCAGCTGGCGACATTGCGGCCCCGCCGGTGGGTGTGGTTTACCTCGGGTACCGCCGCGAACAGGTGGAACATCCGCTCGATGGTCTGGGTTTTCTCAGCACCAAAGGCGACGATCAATTGATTTCCGGGGTACAGTTCTGCTCGACTATGTTTGAGGGCCGCGCCCCGACAGGCCATGTTTCGCTCGCCTGTTACATCGGCGGCGCGCGCAACCCGGAAACTACCCGCCTGCAGCCCGACCGGATGATCAGTGCGGCTGCCCGCGAACTGTCCTCTCTGCTGGGCATCAAAGGTTCCCCAGTGGTCAGCCGCGCACATATTTGGCCCCGGGGACTGCCCCACTACGCCCTCGGGCACACAAAGCTGCGAACCGTTCTGCGTACCGCTTCACAACGGGTTGCCGGCCTGTTCGTGACCGGCAATTTTCTGCAAGGCGTATCTGTCGCCAACTGCCTGGACACCGCCGGTGACACGGCTGTACAGGTTCAGGCAGAGCTGGCGCGGGGCACAGAATTGGTTGCAGGCGCAAACCAGCCAAAGAAAAGATCTTCAGGCGCTGACTGACGACCGCACTGATCAGACGGGCGCCCGCTACAGGCTATGCTCTAACGTCACGAGACCCGCCGTTGTGAAATTGAATCCCACCTGAGCTTTTCGCAATTTATTGGAATCACCAATGAATCGTGAAAAGCAGTGACACCAGATTCTTTGACCGGCGCTTCACGTTCAATCTGGATCAGATTAAACGTGAACCGCTATGGAACATTTCTGGACCGTTCCTGGCTCATCAGCTAGGCTTGACCGGATCTTGAATTTTATCGGTTTTCGGAGCTTTGCATGACAAGAATCTGGTTGGCCCTCACAATCCTTTTCGCCCTCGTTGCCTGCAAAGAAGATGACGCAGACCCCACAAAAGCGGAGAAAGTCATAAGGGGGCTGAAAACGGTTCTTGTTGAGGATGTGGAAAAAGTAACCGTGCGTCGGTTTCCGTCGGTACTGCAGCCCGCCTCTGTTGCCACCTTGTCGTTTGAAGTCGCAGGCAAACTGACGGAAATAGATCTCAAAGTCGGCCAGCGGGTAAATCAGGGCGACGTCATTGCCCGGATCGATCCAACAGCGTTTGAATTGAGGGTGCAAAACTCAAAAGCTGCGCTCGAGCTGGCACAAGCCAACGCCGACAACGCTGCGGAAAACCTGGAACGGCAGGAGACACTTCTGGCCAGCGGCACCGTTACCAAAGTTGCGGTAGACAATGCGCGAACCAACTCGCTCACAACGGCTGCTCAGGTGACCCAAGCGGAAAAGAACCTTGAAACGGCCAAAGAAGATCTGGGAAAAACAACTCTTCAGGCGCCCTATGACAGTATCATTAACACATTGGACGTTGAGTCGTTTGCAACCATCAGCGTGGGCGCCAGAATTGCAACGGTGTACACAACCAACACCTTTGAGGTCTCATTTTCGGTGAATTATGAGGTGGTCAACCTGCTGACCGTCGGCAAGCGGGCGAAAGTCCGGTTGGCAGATAATCCTACAGTTGTGTTAAACGCCGTTGTCAGCGAACTCGGATCACGGGCCGACACGGTATCGTCGTTTCCCGTCGTGGTTACGGTTACCGATGCAGATGCGTCGATCAAGGCAGGCATGGCGGTTGAAGTGTCGCTTGAATTCAGCGTATCGGCCAACGGCGGCTACACAGTGCCCCTTAGCGCAGCCATCAAGGAAGGCCGGATCGAAAACCGGGGGCGCGTGGGAGAACCGGCACGGCTGGGTGTCTATGTCTTTGATCCCGACACCAGCACCGTAAAAAAAAGAATGGTCATGGTCGCGGGCGTGAGCGAAAATTCATTGCTGGTTGTTGACGGTCTTTCGGCGGGCGAAAGGGTGGCATCGGCGGGGGTGTCGTTTTTACGTGACGGTCAGAAAGTCAAGCTTTTGCCTGACAGCAAATAGGTGAAAGCATGGAATTCCTGACAAGATTTGGATTGGACAAAGGCCGGCTGACGCTGCTTGTGATGATCGGGCTTCTGGCTCAGGGGCTGATCACCTACAGTGGGCTGCCCAAACGCGAAAACCCGGCAATTACCATGCGCACAGCAGTGGTAACGGCTCGGTTTGCGGGCATGTCACCTGAACGGATGGAAGACCTGATCGTGGATCCGATCGAGCGCGCAGCCCGGGAAATCGGCGAAATTGAAGATATTAACACTTTGATTTCAACCGGCTTTACCAAAATTAACCTTACTGTTTATGACAGGATTCCGAAAGCAGACATTGACCAGATTTTTCAGGACATCCGCAACAAGATGTCAGACATTGAAAGGGATCTGCCCCAAGGCACTAACGGGCCAAATGTGAACACCAATTTCGGCGATGTTGCCATTGCTACGATTGCGATCACCGGCGACGGTTTTTCCTATCGCGAGATGAAAGCATCCGCGGATGAATTGCGCGAAGACCTTTATAAACTCGATGGCATTTCAAAAGTCTCGGTTTTTGGTGAACAGGAAGAACGCATCTGGCTTGAAATCGACTCGCGCAAACTGGCCGCGGTGGGGGTGCAGATCAATCAGGTATTAAACGACCTACGCGCGCAGAATGTGATTTTGCCAGCGGGCGAGCTGGATGCGAACGGGACAAATCTGATTTTGGAGGCCAACGGCGATCTGGGATCGGTTGAGGCCATCGGAGAGGTTCTGACCAAAGTCCAGGGGCTCGCGGGGTTTGTACGCCTGCGCGATCTGATGACGGTGCGCCGGGGGTACCTCGAGCCACGCGAAAAGCCGGTTTTTTTCAACGGGCAGCCCGCGATAGCCCTGGCAGTGGAAATGGCGGACAGCCAGGACATTCACAGGCTGGGCGCACAATTGCAGGCACGCGTACTGTCGTTCGAGCAAACGCAACCGATTGGTATTTCGTATAATTTTTCGACTTTTCAGGAAACAGCCGTAACCGAATCCATCAATAACGCACTGGTGAATGTGCTGCAGACATTTGGCGTCGTGGTTTTGGTGATGATGGTCTTTTTGGGCCTGCGCGTCGCAGTTATCATAGCGTGTATAGTGCCCTTCACCGTGATGTTTGCGCTTGTCGGCATGGCGCAGGCGGGTATCGATCTGCACCAGATTTCAATTGCCGCCGTCATCATTTCCCTGGGCTTGCTGGTGGACAACGGTCTTGTGGTTGTCGAAGACATCCAGAACCGTGTCGCGGCTGGCGCGCGCCCGCGCGAAGCTGCTATTGGCGCCGGGGGCCAGTTCTTTATTCCCCTTGCGGTGGCTTCAGTTACCACCGTGTCGGCCTTTACCCCGATGTTCATTCTCGATGGTACATCCGGCGAATTTGCCTTTTCGTTGGCCGCGGTGGTTGCATTGATGTTGTCCGGGTCCTGGATGACCGCGCATTACATTCTTCCGTATCTTTGCGTCCATCTGCTCAGGAAAAATGCAGGAGCCGTGCCAAAGCGGGATAGCGCCCTGGTCAGAATTTATCGCCGGCTAATTACGCTGTTGCTTCCCTTTGGCATTCCGATTGTTGTCCTGGCCTATCTGAGCGTGTTTTTGTCAACCAGTGTATTTGGCTGGTTGAAGGCAGAGATGTTTCCGTTAAGCGAACGTAGCGAGTATCTGATCTACCTCGACATGCCCAAGGGCACCTCGATTTCCGCGACCGAAACCGAGGCGCTGGCAGTAGAGCAGTGGTTGCTTGATAAAGACCAGAACAGCGAAGTTGTGAACACCACTGTTTTTGTCGGTGATGGTGGCCCAAGGTTTTATCTGGCGTTGAACCCGGCTGACACAAACCCTGCCAGCGCGTTTATTCTGGTGAATACGACAGACGCGAAAGGTGCGAATGCGGCCGGAAACCGTGCAAAACGGTATCTGGTGGAAAACCACCCGGCTGCGCGGTTCAAGGTCAAAAGATTGTCGATGGGTGGCTCTGAATCCGGGATTGTTGAAATCAAGATCAAGGGCCCGGATGCGGACCGTCTGTTGGGCATGGCCGCAGAGGTTGAAGCAGCTTTCGACACGGTTCCGGGTATCGAACAGAACGAAAATGACTGGGGTAACAAGTCCCTGAAAA
>JAAEUI010000576.1 GCA_024227475.1 Paracoccaceae bacterium
ACCCGGCTTGATTCAAAGCTGGCCGGAAATGCTCTAATTGAATCATCACCCGCTCCGCCAAATAATGTATCGTCGCCTCTGCCACCGAGAATTTCATCATTCCCATCGTCGCCGTAGGCCGTATCGTTGCCGCTGCCAGCATCAATTATATCATCGTCGTCGCCACCATAGAGCAGATCATCTCCTCTGCCACCGATGATATCGTCGTTTCCAGCACCGCCAAATATGGTGTCATTGTCCCAGCCACCGTCAAGGGAATCGTCCCCGTCAAGACCGTGTAACGTGTCGTCGCCCCTGAATCCGCCTATTACGTCATCGCCAATTGTGCCAACAAGATCGTCGTTGCCGTTTGTGCCGTCTATCGTGGCCATGTAATTTCTCCCCTTTATTGGTTTTTTTAACTAAGTAACTGGCTAATAAATACTTAAGGATCGAGGTAAAATGTCGATCCCAGAAGTAAAACATAGCACACTGAAATGCATTTCGCTACGGTTTGGATTGCATGGGTGTGCCGGGATGTGAGACTACCCGCCAAGCGAGAATCTACAGTGGCCGAGGCAGCTAAGTTGCGACTCGCTACATCCTTCTTCTTTCAAGCATTTTTTAGCAATGCCATCACCAATTGATCGCCGGCTGGCAAGACAACTGGATCGGCGACATCTTGCAACTTGACGGTGAATTCCTTTGGTCAAATTAGTACTGATTAGGAATCGCCCGGCATCCAAAACTGCAGGGCGCCTCATGAGAATCAATCTGCTTGTGATGTCAGGTCCGCACAGCACTTGGTCTTTCAGCCCAAACTGGCGCGACCGGGTCGCACTCGATTCTGGCGCCGCAGGCGTCCAGATGCTCCTGGCAGTCTTACCCTTGCCATGTCGCTGGCAAATAGCAGAGAGTTCAACTTATGACTCACGTTGGAAAAACCCGCGAACAAAACGACAGAATTGACCCCGAAAGGGTGGCAGCACTGCATGCAATGCTCAGCCGCTCGGGGCCGCCGCCTCAACTTGGGGACGCCCTGCCGCCGTTCTGGCACTACATACAGTTCTGGGACGCTAAACCGCCGGCTGCACTTGGCCGGGATGGGCATCCCAAGATCGGAGACTTTATTCCGGACCTTGGTCTGCCGCGCCGGATGTGGGCCGGGGGCAAGCTTAAATTCAAACACCCGCTGATCATTGGTGAGAAGGCCACGAAACTGACCCGGATCACCAATGTAGCCGAGAAGCAGGGGGCAACCGGCCCACTGGCAGTTATCAGCATGACCCATGATTTTGTGCAAAACGGGCGTACCTGCATTCAGGAGGACCAGAGCCTGCTCTACCGGGAGGACCACGATCCACTCTCACCGGCACCGATACCACCTGCCGCGCCCACCAATGAACCCATTCGCCGGGACCGCAGCTTTTCTCCAACAGATTTGTTTCGATATTCGGCGTTGACCTTTAACGGGCACAGGATTCACTATGACCGAGATTATGCCAATGACGTTGAAGGCTATCCCGGACTGGTGGTTCACGGTCCGCTTCTGGCACAGACATTGATTGAAATTGCTGAAGGGATGCTTGGGCAACTCAACGTATTCGTCTTCCGCACGACCGCCCCCCTTTTTGACCATGAAACCGCGCAGTTTTGTGCGCTGCCAACCGCGGAGGGCCTTGATTTGTGGGTGCGCGGCCCGGACGGGCGGATGTGCATGACGGCAACAGCTCAGTAGCAGGCGTCATCCCAGGTGCTGCCCGACCTGAAACTTGGGCGGCAGATCAACCTGGTTTCCAGTGGCATAATCCGCCAACACTTCGCCTACTTTATGGGCAATCCCGAACCCAATCTTGAACGAACCCATCGCCGCGTAAACCCCTTCCAGGCCCGGAACCGGCCCCAACATCGGGTCAGGCCGGGGTGCGCGTGGTCGCAAACCGGCAAAGCGCTGAATCACCTCGGCTCCGGCCAGCGATGGGCAGATTTTTTGGGCCTTTGCCAGCACCACATCCAGTTTTTCGTCAACCAACCGGGCGTTTTGCCATTCGCGCTCTGAGGTCGAACCGACGGCTGTGCATCCATGGGCGTGGGGAACGACAAAAACGCCATCAGCAAAGATCTGCGGTGCATCACCAAGATCAATGTCCAGCAACGCGGCCTGCCCTTTTACAGCCTGGCCATTCATCGGGCCGACGTGTGGTTCCAGCAAGCTGAACCCGGAAACCCCCGCCGCCAGAATAACCGACTTGGCTTCAGTCTTTCCCCAAGGACCGCTTACATTGTGCGCACCGATTTCCGCAACGCGCTGACCTTCCTCAATCTGCACGCCAAGTGCCCGGCAGGCAGCGACCAGCGACTTCAGGGCGTGGGCCGGGAACAGGCGGGCCGAAAGGGTTTCAAAAACAATCCCGTGGAGGGCGATTTCTTCGGCAACCAGAGGGTGGCTGCTCAATACCGTCCAGTCGTATTTTCCCTGCCAAAGCTGATTCGCCTGATCAACCCGCTCTTCTGCCAGAGCCCGGGTGCGCTCCGAGGTAAGCGGCATCAGCCGTCCGATCCGCCCATAGCCGGAAACCTGCCCGGAAAGCGCGTCTACCCCGGACCAGAATGAAGCAGCCTCGGAAAGGGCTTCAAATTGAAACTGCTTTTTAGGCTCCCACTGTTCTGGTGTATGCGGCGCAAGCGCCCCGACGATTCCACCACTGGCTCCGCTGCCGATACGGTCCGCCTCCAGCACCCGAACAGACAGCCCGCGTTTTGCGCAGGCAAAAGCGCAGCACAGGCCCCAGACACCTGCACCGACAACAATAACGTCTGCATCCTGTTTTGCCATTCCCGGCTTCCTTCTGTTTCAGCCATTAACTAAACCATACCCCCATGACCGACCAGCCAGAAAACGCAGACCTTGATTGGCGCGACGGCGTAGTGCCCGTCGCAACCCGGTTCGACGATCCCTATTACTCGATACAGAATGGGCTGGCCGAAACCGAGCATGTATTTCTGGCCGGCAACCGGTTGCCCGAGCGGTTTTTCCGAGGATTTCACATCTGTGAACTGGGTTTTGGCACCGGGCTGAATTTGCTCAGCGCCTGGCGGGCCTGGGAAGCCAGTGGTCAGACAGGCCAACTGCGTTTCACCAGTTTTGAAGCTTACCCTATGACCCCGGCAGATATGGCGCGGGCCCATCAGCAATGGCCGGAACTGGCCCGATTTTCACAGCGGTTTTTTACGGGCTGGGATTCACGGTGCTTTCGCTTTGAAGCCGAAACACTTTCGGCCCGGGTTATTATCGGCGACGCCCGGCAAACGCTACCTGAATGGCAGGGCCAAGCCGACGCCTGGTTTCTCGACGGTTTTTCCCCGGCCAAGAACCCGGAACTCTGGGAGGAAGGCCTGATGTGTGGCGTTGCAGCCTGCACCAGGCCTGCAGGAACCTTTGCTACATATTCAGCAGCCGGACACGTCAGACAAAGCTTGGCAAAAGCCGGATTTGAAGTCACAAGGGTGCCAGGGTATGGCCGAAAGCGGCACATGTCCGTAGGCACCCTGAAACCGGATTAAACAATGACAGCAACCAACCCGCGTCTGGGTATCTTCCTGATGGTTGGCGCAACGCTGGTGTTTGCTTTTCAGGACGGCATCTCTCGGCATCTGGCGGCGGAATACAACGTCATGATGATCGTAATGATCCGCTATTGGTTCTTTGCAGGGTTTGTGGTTGCACTGGCCCGGATCAAGCATGGCGGCGTGCGCGAAACCGCCCGCACCAGCCAGCCAGTCCTGCAAATTTTCCGCGGCTTTCTGCTGGCTGCCGAAATTGTCGTCACCGTGCAGGCCTTTGTCTATCTCGGCCTGATCGAGACCCATGCGGTATTTGCCAGTTACCCGCTGTTGATTGCCGCCCTGTCCGGCCCGGTTCTGGGCGAGATAGTGGGCTGGCGCCGTTGGGCGGCCATCGGGATTGGTTTCGTCGGTATGCTGGTCATTCTGCAACCCGGCGTCAGGGTGTTTTCTCCCGCTGCCCTGATTCCCTTGACCGCTGCTGTTATGTTTGCGCTTTACGGCCTGCTGACGCGATTTGCAGCCCGCAAAGATACCGCAACGACCAGCCTGTTCTGGACCGGCATCGGCGGTTGCATCGTTATGAGCGTCATCGGTCCGTTTTTCTGGGAACCCATGTCCGGCCCGGACTGGTGGTGGATGGCGCTTCTGTGCATCACTGGTGTGCTCGGCCACTACCTGCTGATCAAATGCTACGAAGTGGCCGAAGCTGGTTCGGTTCAGCCATTCGCCTATCTGCAACTGGTGTTTGTCTCAGTCATCGGCCTGACCGTATTCCACGAAGACCTGCACAAATCCACGGCCCTTGGTGCAGGGCTGATTGTCTGCGCCGGGCTTTATACGCTGTGGCGTGAACGGATGCGGAAGCCGCGCTGATTACGCTTCACATTCAGTTAAACCGGCACGTTGGCCAGCGACGCTTCGATCTCTTCGGTATGCCCCACGCCCTTGATCCCCGGCATATCTTCTACCAGATGGGCCTTGGACACTGCATTCTCCTCCTGAAACCGCTCTATCGCTTGCCCGGTCAGCGTCACTCCGATATTTGCCAGCTTGGCGACCTCAGATGGATAATCCACCCAGAGCTTCGACAGATACTCACCGATCTCGGACGTCAACTCCTCAGGCGTGTTACAGGCCATCAGGTGCTGTGCCGTTTCACTGTCCTTGCTGACCCGGGATTTCATGAAGTCCAGAATTTCGGCGTTATAAGTCAGCATGGCATCCATCATGATGCCGTTGATATGCGCAGCGGACACCATTGTGTTCCTGGCGCCAGAGGTCACATCCAATGCATCCAGAAAACCTGATGCGGGTGAAAACGGTTTTGTCATTACGCTTGTCCTGCAGTTGCCGCACCGCCAAATCCGGGGTGGTTTTGGTCGCGGAAGGTGAGAATCTCTAATCCCGGAGGGCAGAACATACCCCTTAGGCGGCTCTGGTCATTGATGCAAATCAAGCCCGCCAGCAGAATCGGCGAAATAGCGCTACTTTCCGATCACGATTTCCGCCGCTTCCTCTGCCGTTTCTACAAAGTGAAACAGTTCAATATCCTCGGCCGAAATCGTTCCGGCATCTGCAAGCGCTTCCCAGTTGATGATCTTGCGCCAGAATTCCTCGCCAAACAGCAACACCGGCATCCGTTCCATTCGCTGGGTCTGGATCAGTGTCAGGGATTCGAATAACTCGTCCATCGTGCCAAACCCACCAGGAAACACAGTGATTGCCTTGGCCCGCATCAGGAAATGGATTTTCCGGGTCGCGAAATAGTGGAAGTTGAAACACAGATCCGGGGTGCAGTATTCATTTGGTGCCTGCTCGTGGGGCAACACGATGTTGAGGGCAACAGAGGCCCCACCCGCGTCGTTCGCTCCGCGGTTTCCCGCTTCCATCACTCCGGGGCCACCACCGGTAACGATGACGTTTTCTCGGCCATGGCTTTTCATGCTTTCAATGGTCATCAGCCGGGCAAATTCGCGGGCCTGATCGTAGTATTTCGACAGATCAGCCAACGTTTTTGTCCGTGCTGTGTCTTTCTTGGCAGGCTCCGGTATCCGGGCGCCGCCAAACATCACAATTGTGCTTTCAATCCCGCGCTCGCCCAGGATCAACTCCGGCTTCATCATCTCAAGCTGAATGCGCGTGGCCCTCAGCTCATCCCGGCACAGAAAGCCTGGATCAGTAAACGCCAGCCGATAGGTCGGTGACCGGGTTTGTGGCGTATCAGGTATCTTGCTGACCTGATCCAAATCGGTTTCTGCATTCGGAAATGTGTGTTGGCTGCGCCCCATGTCGGAAAATCCCCTTGTTGTGTCCCTGTGCGTTGCACGGTGTTCCTTCTCGCTCTATAGGGTCGGAACAACTGTGTCAGGTCAAGTTTTGGAGAACACCATGTCAAACGCCCAACTGGAAGCCGTCATCGAATCCGCATGGGAGGCCAGCGATTCCATAAACCCGGCGACAACCGGCGAAATGCGTGATGCGATCGAGGATACACTGAATGCGCTCGACAGCGGTTCCCTGCGCGTGGCCGAGCGGCAGGAAAACGGCGATTGGCATGTGAACCAATGGGCCAAGAAGGCGGTACTGCTGGGGTTTCGCATCAAGGATATGGAACAACAGGACGGCGGCCCGCAAGGCGGCGGATGGTGGGACAAGGTTGACAGCAAATTCAAGGGCTGGGGTGACAACCAGTGGCGCGATGCCGGATTCCGGGCCGTGCCCAACTGCATTGTGCGCAAATCGGCTTATGTGGCCCCGGGTGCTGTTCTGATGCCGTCTTTTGTCAACCTCGGCGCCTATGTGGATACCGGCACCATGGTCGACACCTGGGTGACAGTCGGCTCCTGCGCCCAGATCGGCAAGAATGTGCACCTGTCCGGCGGGGTTGGCATAGGTGGCGTGCTGGAGCCGATGCAGGCAGGCCCGACGATTATCGAAGACGATTGTTTTATCGGTGCACGCTCTGAAGTCGTCGAAGGCTGTATCGTACGCGAAGGCTCGGTGCTCGGCATGGGCGTGTTCATCGGCCAGTCGACCAAGATCGTTGATCGCGAAACCGGCAATGTGACCTATGGTGAAGTCCCCGCTGGGTCGGTTGTGGTGGCAGGATCGATGCCGTCCAAGAACAACGTCAGCCTCTATTGCGCCGTGATCGTAAAGCGGGTGGACGCCAGGACCCGGTCCAAGACATCGATCAATGAATTGCTGCGGGACTGACGATAACATGGCATTGAGCAAGTGACATGCGCGGAGGAAGAAATCAGTCCGACGACCGGCCTGAACGAAAACCAACGCGGCAAAATACTGATCGTCGA
>JAAEUI010000577.1 GCA_024227475.1 Paracoccaceae bacterium
TGCGCCGAAATGCTCGATCAAGCTTTCGGCCTGCGCGTTGGAAATATCCTGACGCGCAATAAATGTGTGCTCGTAGAGCGCCATTTTTGTCACCATTTTCAAGCGTGCTTCAAAACCGGGTTCTGAACTTCCGCGCCCCGGTACGAGAGGCGACCGCGATTGAGAGTTCTGCGGAAGAGATGGTGCTTATAGGGGTATTGAGTTAGTTTCTCAAGGGCATAAATTGGCAAATTAGCGGAGAAATAACATGGACGGTAAGAGAGTTTTTAAGCTTCCAAAAGCGGTCAAAATCACAGGCCGCTCATCGTCAATTACAAACTCATTTGTTAACGGAATAATACCAGTCGTTATTCCTACGCAAGAAGACATCGCGTCGGTTCTTGATGCCCTTGGAATGACGGATGACACTATTGCGTGTGCGTATTGCGGAGATAAACACTCTGAATGGGACCATTTCAGACCGATTGTTAAGGATAAGAAACCCACCGGATATATTTCTGAAATCAACAATTTGGTTCCGGCGTGCGGAAAGCGCAATCAGTCGAAAGGAAACAAAGATTGGCGCGCTTGGATTTCCAGCAGTGCAGCGCTTTCACCAAAATCCAGGGAAGTCTATCGACTAGAAAATAAAATAAGGATGTTGGGGCGTTTCGAAGCGTGGAGCAATCCGACAATCATTGATTTTGAAGAGTTAGTTGGCAAGCAGGAATGGAATAGGTATTGGAGACACTTAGAGATCGTACAAAAAACGATGAAAGAAGCGCAAATCGTGGCAAACGATATAAGGCTTCTGATACAGGAGAGGGCTAGAACATCATGACACGGGCATTCCTATTCCCCGGACAAGGGGCACAGACCATCGGCATGGGCAAGGCGTTCGCCGACGCTTACCCCGCCGCCAAAGCCGTTTTTGATGAAGTCGACGAGGCACTTGGCGAAAACCTCTCGGCGCTGATCTGGGAGGGCGACATCGAAACCCTCACCCTCACGCAAAACGCCCAGCCAGCCTTGATGGCCACTTCGCTCGCCGCCATGGCCGCGCTGAATGCCGAAGGTGTCGACATCTCTGCCGCCGCTTTCGTTGCTGGCCACTCGCTTGGCGAATATTCCGCCCTTTGCGCCGCTGGATCGCTCAGCCTGTCTGACACCGCCCGCCTGCTGCGCACCCGTGGCCAGGCCATGCAGGCCGCCGTGCCGGTTGGCGTCGGTGCCATGGCCGCTCTTCTGGGCCTGGATTTCGCCGCTGCCACTGCCATCGCCCAAGAAGCCGCGCAAGGCGAGGTCTGTCAGGCTGCGAACGACAATGATCCGGGGCAGGTGGTTGTTTCCGGTCACAAGGCAGCGGTTGAACGTGCGCTCGACATTGCCAAGGAGAAGGGTGCCAAACGCGCCATGCTGTTGCCGGTCTCCGCACCTTTCCATTGTGCTCTGATGCAACCTGCCGCTGACGCCATGGCCGAGGCCCTGAGCAATGTTGAAATCAAAGCCCCCAAGGTGCCGGTGATCGCCAACGTCCGCGCCGAAGGGAATAGCGACGCCAGCGCAATCGCGGGCCTGCTGGTCGAGCAGGTAACCGGCTCGGTGCGCTGGCGCGAAAGCATCGGCTGGGCCGCCGCGCAGGGCGTCACCGAAATCTACGAAATCGGCGCGGGCAAGGCGCTCAGTGGCATGATCCGCCGGATCAACCGAGAGTTGGCCTGCACCGCCGTCAACGATCCGGACGGCGCTAAAGCCGCCGCCGAAAAAATCAACTGAGGGACGCAAATGTTTGATCTGACAGGAAAATGCGCGCTGGTCACCGGCGCTTCGGGCGGTATCGGCGGCGCGATTGCACGCGGGTTGCACCAACAGGGCGCAACGGTTGCGCTTTCCGGCACACGCGAAGGGCCGCTCAACGACTTGGCGACTGAACTGGGTGAACGCGCCCACGTATGCCCCTGCAACCTTGGCGACGCAGATGCGGTAAACGCACTTGCCGGGCAGGCGACTGAGGCCATGGGCGGCATCCATATTCTGGTCAACAACGCCGGTGTGACCCGCGACAACCTCTTCATGCGGATGAAAGAGGAAGAGTGGCAAACCGTGATCGACATCAACCTGACCTCCACCATGCGGCTGATGAAGTCCGTCATGCGCCCGATGATGAAACAGAAATGGGGCCGGATCATCAACATTACCTCGATCGTCGGCGTCACCGGCAACGCCGGGCAGGTGAACTACGCCGCCTCTAAGGCCGGGATGATCGGCATGACCAAATCCTATGCCCAGGAAATTGCCTCGCGCGGCATTACTGCCAATTGCGTCGCTCCGGGCTTCATCGAAACCGCGATGACAGCCGAACTGCCCGACACGGTGAAAGAAACCATGCTCGGCGGTATACCCATGGGGCGCATGGGCGCTGCGGACGAAATCGCCTCCGCCGTCACCTATCTTGCGTCTGAGGAGGCGAGTTATGTCACCGGCCAGACCCTGCATGTGAACGGCGGTATGGCGATGATTTAACGCCCTCCGTGACTGTCGGCATTATTTGCGCACGCAAAAAAAGGTGCCCATGTCATTTTAACGAAAAAGAAACTATGGGCGCCTCAACCTGAAAACGCGGTACAGGCGGAAGCGCCGATGGCCGCCGATGAAGAAGCCGCCCCGTTCTCCTTTTGGATGCGGGGCGCACTTGTTTTCTTTTGAGCGGCAAATACTTTCGGAGGTGATGCCGGAGGCCGAGGGGGCTGAAAGCCCCTGAAGCTTGGAATATTGCCATCTTCCCCTTGACCTTTGCCGCCGTTCCCTGTTCTGAGATGCCAAACACATTTGGATTTGGGACAGAACCAATGGCCGGTTTGCGCAAAGATATCGACCCGGAGGGGTTGCTGGAATTCTCCGTGGTATTCACCGATCGCTCGCTCAACCATATGAGCGCGGCGTTTCAGCAGGTGATGCTGGACGTTAATGAAATCCTGAAGCAGGTCTACAATGCGCAATACACCGCCCTGATCCCGGGCGGCGGCACCTACGCCATGGAAGCGGTGGCGCGCCAGTTTGCCACAAAGCGCAAAGCCATGGTGATCCGCAACGGCTGGTTCTCATACCGTTGGACCCAGATATTTGAGGCCGGGTTTATCCCGTCTGAAGAAATCGTGCTGAAAGCCTATCGCCACGGCAATGAACCCCAATCTCCGTTTGAACCAGCCCCGATCGAAGAGGTTGTGGCCCGGATCAGGGCCGAGAAACCCGATGTGGTCTTTGCCCCGCATGTGGAAACCGCTTCGGGCATGATGCTGCCCGATGACTATCTGAAAACCGTTGCTGAGGTGCAGCATGAACACGGCGGGTTGTTTGTGCTCGACTGTATCGCTTCGGGCTGTGTCTGGGTGGACATGGCAGAAACCGGCGTTGATGTGTTGATTTCCGCGCCGCAAAAAGGCTGGTCCGCCTCGCCCTGTGCGGGCCTGGTTATGATGAACGACCGCGCCATTCAGCAACTGGAAACCACCAATTCCACCAGCTTTGCCGCGGATCTGAAGAAATGGGCTCAGATCATGCAGGCCTATGTAGATGGCGGCCATGCTTATCATGCCACTATGCCAACCGATGCGCTCAGGGTGTTTCGCGACGTAATGCTGGAAACCCGCGATATCGGGTTTGATGCCCTGAAGGAACGGCAGCTTGAACTGGGTCGCCGCGTGCGGGCCATGCTCAGAGAGCGGGGAATTGCTTCGGTGGCTGCCGAGGGCTTTGAAGCGCCCGGCGTGGTGGTGTCATACACCTCTGATCCGGAGATCAAATCCGGGAAAAAATTCGCCGCTCAGGGCATGCAGATCGCCGCCGGCGTGCCGCTGCAGTGCGATGAACCGGCGGATTACTCAAGCTTCCGGCTCGGGCTGTTCGGGCTGGACAAACTGGCGGATATCGATGCGACAGTTGCCCGGCTTGAGGCCGCGCTGGATGCGTTGTAACCCAAAGCAGCGTGCGCAAGGTTAACCGGAATAAAACCTTGATCCGGTAAAACCATTCCCGACGTCGCAAAGTGGTTACCGGTTCCCTAAAAGGCTAGCGCGAGCGAAGATCCCCAAAAGGAACCGCCGAACACCAGAAGATCGAAGGTGCAGGGCTAAACCCCCTGTCTGGCAAATGTCCACAATGGCGGGCCCGTCTTTTTAACCACCACAATATGAAGAGTTGGCTAACCTGGCAGCGATGAGATGCGGTGGCCGAGCTGCTAACCGTGCTCAGCCGCAGCGAAAATGCTCCGGCATTGCCGGGGTGCCCAACTCGCGGCGCGCATCAACCGCCTCATCTGACGATCTGTGACAGGAACGCTGTGAGGTCTTCAGTCTGATGGTGAATGTAATCACGCGGTGCGGGAGCTCCCACCAGTACGGTTTTCATCCCCATGTCATGGGGTACTTCCAGATTGCGCGGATCATCCTCGAACATCGCAGCACGGGTGGTTTCTATGCCGTCTGTATCTACAATCACCTGATAGGCAGGACGGCTCGGCTTGGGGTGAAAATCGCTGTGCTCAATGCCATAGACAGCATCAAAAATCCCGTCCAGCCCGCGGGCTTCCAGCACCCGGTCGGCGTGAAATTTTGACCCGTTTGTGTAGACAATCTTCCGCCCCGGCAGGTCTTGAATATGCCCGCGCAACGCTATGTCCTTGGTCAGGTGGTCCAGGTCAATCTCATGCACCTCGTTCAGGTATGGCAGGGGGTCCACATCGTGTTCACGCATCATGCCTGACAGGGTGGTGCCGTAGGTCTGCCAGTAGTGCTCGCGCAGATAAGAGGCCCGCTGTTCATCGACCTTGAGCTCGCGCATCACGTATTCAGTCATTTTGACCTCGATCTGATCAAACAACGCAGCCTCAGGCGGGTAAAGCGTGTTATCGAGATCAAAGACCCAATGCGTCACATGGGAAAAGGCGGTTTTCATGGCGGCAAAATACGACTGGCGTGCCACAAGTTCCAGCAAAAACAAACCGGCGATTGCAGTTATCTTGCTAATCGCGGTATCAAACGGCACAAACCAACCACGGAACAGGCATGACCCCCCTGGAAAAAATCGAAGACGCCAAAAAGCTGTTGCTTGAGGCGCGCGGCGACCTGATTTCCATGCTGGAAAATGAAAAATCCCGGCGCCGCGGAGCCATTTTGCGTGAATTGCACCGGCTCGCAGACATGCTGGGGCAGGGCGGGGGGTATTTTTCTCAGGCTGGGCAGGACCGGTTTGTCGATCAGCTGCTCGGGCAGAAATCCGGTGGTATTTTTGTCGACATCGGCGGTTATGATGGCGTTACCGGCTCTAACACCCTGTTTTTCGAAATGTTTCGTGGCTGGTCAGGGGTAATGGTTGAACCATCCCCAACACAATTGGCTCAGGCAAAAAAGGTTCGTCGCTGCGCATGTCTCGGCTGTGCCGTCGCCGGGCAGCGCGGTACGGCGGAGTTTATGGAGATCACTCAAGGCTACACCCAGATGAGCGGGTTTCTCGACAGCTATGATCGCGATCTGCTGGCGCGGGTGCGAAGCGACGCACGACACCAGGAAACCATTCACAGCCTGGAAAAGATGCCGCTTGCTGACATTCTTGAGGAACAACAACTCGGCAAAGTTGACTTTCTGTCGCTGGATGTTGAGGGCGGCGAACTGGATATTCTGCGCAGTTTCGCTTTTGGCGATTTCGAGATTGATGTCTGGAGTATTGAAAACAACACGCAAAGCAGTGAAATACCGGAAATAATGCGCACGAACGGATATGATCTGATAGAGTTTGCCGGCGTGGACGATATATTCCGCAAGAAACGGTAACAGGCGTACAAAGGGGAAACTATATGTCCGGCAAAAGTGAGCCAAAAGACGCTTACGATCTGATCCTGAACGCGATTGACGAGGGCGACTACAGACCCGGTGAGCGGTTGGTGGAATCCGAACTGGCTGAGCGGTTTGGCGTGTCGCGCACCCCAGTACGCGAAGCGCTGCAACGCCTTGAAACCCAATCAATGCTGGCTCGCGATGGCCGCTCGCTGATGGTGGCCTCGCTTGACCACAATCAGATGGCCGAGCTTTACGAGGTGCGTTCCGAGCTTGAAGGCCTGGCTGCGGCACTGGCCGCCAAACATGCCTCTGATGAAGAAATCCGCGTACTGTATTCCATGATCGAGAAGGATCTGGGGTTGGTCGACGAGCCCCAGGTATTGGCCCGGGCAAACCGGCGCTTTCACAGTCAGATACATCTTGCCAGCCGCAACCGCTATCTCATCCGCCAGCTTGAAATGGTTCACCGGTTTATGGCGCTGCTGACTGTTACGTCACTGTCAGCCGAAGGGCGCGGTGAAGAGTCTTTGGACGAGCATAAGGTCATCGTGGACGCAATCGCGAACCGGGAATCCGAAGCTGCCGATGCTGCGGTTAAAAAACACCTGTCCTCCGCCTTTGAAACCCGTCTGAAAATTGATGCAGGCGAGATGCAGCCCGGTGATTGACGAACTCGCGGCCGCGATAGGCGCGGACATCCGAAATGGGCGTGACCTGCGAGTTTTGAGCAGTACGGTTGAGACGCTGGAGCAGGCCTACGCCATTCAGGACCGGCTGGCTGCACATCTTGGCCCAGTGACCGGGCGCAAGATTGCCTGGAACCTGCCAGAGCTGATGCGGCGCTATGACGTGGACCGGCCGGTTGCTGCCCGGGTTTTCGGCGATACCATTGTGCAAAACGGCGCCCGGTTGTCCCTGCGGAATTACGTGACACTGGCGCTAGAGCCGGAAATCGCCGCAGTTGTTGCGCTTGATGTGCCAGCGGGTGTCGACCTCTCGCAAGATAATATTTCCAAATACATCAAATGTTTGCTGCCTGCCTTTGAACTGGTTGACCGGCGTAACGCCGGGGCTGAAAATCACGCACCCACAGTGTTGGCAAACAATGTTTTTAATGTGGGTGGTGTTTTGGGGACTGGTGGTGTTGCGCCTTCCGATTACGCTGCTCAGGCGGGTCGGGCCTGTTTTGCAGCTGCCGGGAAACGGTTGCTTGATGGTCTTGATACAGCCCCTGAGCCCCCCCTAACGTCGGCGCTTTTTGTTCTCAGACATTTCTTAGCGCGCGGGGAGACGATAAAGGCTGGCGAGGTCATTTTCTGTGGCGCACATCACCCGCCGCTGATTGTGAAGGAGCCCGGCGATTACTCGTTTGAAGTGGCCGGTGTCGGTGCTGTGAGCCTGTCGATTTCAGACTGAAACGACAGATCGTTGATGCCGTGGGCGGTCTTGTCCCAATAATCCGGGTGAAAAAACAATTCAAACAACGCCTTATATGCAGCAAGAGCACCAATTGGCCAATAGAACAGCATCGCAGGCAGGTACCAAAACAGTTGCCTCTCTCCCCGGGCCCTGACAGCAACGAACCCAAGCAGAAGCAAAAGTGCCTCGGTTCCAAGAAAAGCCGCAATCAGCAGGTGCAGAAATCCAATCGAGCTGCTGCTGTATATGCCCGGGTCCAACCCAAAGGAAAGCGCCCAGATCGGCAACACAATCGGCGCGGCGGCAAAGCTGCTGAAGGTGCCCAGAAACAGAACCTGAAAAGTCAGAAAGCCGGGCAGGCCAAACCGCCGGAACAGCTGTATCGGGTGCCTCATATGAGTGATATAGGTTTGCAGGAAGCCCTTGAGCCAGCGCGAGCGCTGGCGAATCCAGGGCAACACCCGGAAGTTGGCCTCTTCATAGGTGGTGCTGTCAACGCAGATGCAGCGATAGCCAAACCGGCGCATGCGCATACCCAGATCTGCATCCTCAGTGACGTTGTAGGCATCCCAGCGGCCCATCTCCTCTAACTTGTCGCGGCGGAAGAACACCGACGTGCCTCCCAGCGGTATCGGCAGGCCAAGGCGCTGCAGCCCGGGCAGGATGACGCGAAACAGGATAGCGTATTCGATTGAAAAACAACGCGAAATCCAATTCGTTCTGCTGTTGTAGTAATCCAGACGGCACTGTACGCAGGCCACGTCCTTTCCGGCATCCTGAAACTCCCGGACAACCCGGTGGATCTGATCGGGTTCGGGCGCGTCCTCAGCATCGTAAACGCCGACTATGTCGCCACGGCAAAAGTCCAGAGCGTAGTTCAGCGCTCTTGGTTTTGTTTGAATGATACTTTCTGGAACCTCGATCGTGCGCATCCAGTAAGGCAGTTTGCGGTGAAGCAGGTGGTTCCGCGTTTCGGCATCATCGGCTTCATAAACCAGGCAGATATCAAGCAGTTCTTTGGGATAAGTCAGCTTTGCCATCCGGTGAATCAGGCGATCAAGAATGTCCCGTTCTCGCAGCAGCGGAATCAGCACCGACACTTTTGGCAATCTGGTGGCGCGGTCAGGGTCTGAGCTCCTTTTTGGGGTGGTCAGAAAAGCAGCCAGTGTGATCAATTTGAACAAACTGTTGGCAATCAACGCGACCATGATCCAAACCAGTAAACCTGCCATCAGCCCTGCCGGTGACAGGATGGTGGTTGTCAGAAATGCTATGATCAGGGCCGTTCCGATTGCTGCCGGAGTACGGCCTGCCCAAGTCCGGCAACTCAACTCCTGCTCGCAGCGGCAATTTGCAGCTTCCGACAATTCGGTGGAGAACGCAGACTGGTAAAACTGCAAAATCGCCTCGCGTGAGGCAAGGACAAACTGGGTGTTTTGCGAAAACGGTTGCAGATTTCGCTGCACTTTATCAATTTGTGACGGATCGTGAATGGCGACAACCAGAGTTTCGCCAACCTGCTTCCAGACCAGGAAACCATGATGGATGCCTATCGTCGGCACCACCATGCCGGCGAGCAACCTTGTTGGTGGGTCCTGAACCAGATCAACGACAGGCAAGGCGGATTGCTCACTCAGAGCGTCTAAAACGGCCCGTTCACTGACCAGCCCCATTCCCTGGAGCATTTCGCCGAGCCGCAGGTCCTCGTGCTGCTGTAAAACCAGCGCCTTGAACAGATCACCCGGTTCAATCTGGCCGCTCTCCAGCAAAAGATCACCAAGTCGGGGTGTCTCCGACGGCTGGAAAGGGTGTCGTGGAAATTCAGTAGTTAGAGAGCGAGCAGTCAGAGACATTGGCAGGCCGAGTTTGAGCCGCCTCAACCTCCGCCGAATTGGTTAATGGCACGTTAAGCTACGAAAATACCGCACAAATTTATTTCATAGACGCCACAAAACGTTCAAATAGATAGAAACTGTCCTGGGGGCCGGGGCTGGCTTCGGGGTGGTACTGGACCGAAAATACCGGCCTCTCAGCCATTCTGATGCCGCAGTTGGATCCATCAAACAGCGAGGTGTGGGTTTCGACAACACCTTCCGGCAGGCTGTCTGCATCTACCGCAAACCCGTGGTTCATCGAAGTGATTTCAACCTTTCCTGTGTCGTGGTCTTTGACTGGATGGTTGGCGCCGTGATGGCCGTGGTTCATTTTTAGGGTTTTGCCACCAAGTGCGAGGGCAAGCATTTGATGTCCAAGGCAAATTCCAAAAACAGGTAATTCAGTTGTGTCAAGGATTTCACGGATCATAGGCACTGCATATTCCCCGGTTGCTGCCGGGTCGCCGGGGCCGTTGGACAGGAAAATGCCCTCGGGCTCATGCGCCAGTACTTCCTCTGCGGTGGCTGTGGCAGGCAGAACCGTCACCTCGCACCCGGCCGAGGCGAGACAGCGCAGGATGTTGCGTTTAGCGCCGTAATCCAGCGCCACCACCTTCTTGCCTTTTCCCTCACGTTTGGAATGCCCGTCCGGCCAGGCCCAGCGTTGCTCATCCCAGCTGTAGGACTGGGCGCAAGTGACCTCCTTGGCCAGATCAAGCCCTTCCAATCCGGGAAATGCCCGTGCTTGGGCCAGCAGGTTCGGCATGTCAAATATGCCGTCTTCAGCGTGTTGAATAGCCACATGAGGCGCGCCTTGCTGGCGGATGGCACGGGTCAGCCGCCGCGTGTCCACCCCACCGACACCGATCCGGCTGCGTTTTGCCAGCCAGTCCGACAAAGCCTTCTCCGAGCGCCAGTTAGACGGCTCGCTTGGGTTCCATTTGACAATCATTGCCCGGGCCACCGGATCGCCGGATTCGTCGTCTTCTGCAGTGACGCCGGTGTTGCCGATGTGGGGAAAGGTGAATGTGATCGCCTGACCCGCATAAGACGGATCGGTCATGATTTCCTGATAGCCGGTCATCGCTGTGTTAAAACACAGTTCGGCCTGAATCGTTCCGGTTGCGCCAAACCCGCTCCCATAGAAGGTCGTACCATCCGCCAACACTATACAAGCAGTTGGTTTTTCGACTTTTTCATGGGGTGCTGGGGCAGCAGTCATAGGGGAAACCTCTGGGCAAATTTGCGCGAAACTACGCCCTGCCGCGCGTTAGGTCAAGTCTGGAGGAAAATTGATTAATTATTGTTTAACAGTGAGTTACGCAAGTAATTCGTCATTGATACCAGATTGATTTACTTGTAAAAAGGGGGTTGTTTTGAACCGGGAGAACAAGGCTATGCGTGAACGGATCAGTTGTGAGACAAAGCAAGCGATGCGCGACAAAGCAAGAGAGCGCTTGTCGACACTGCGTCTGATCGGCGCCGCGATCAAGGACCGGGACATTGCAGCCCGCTCAGACGGAAATTTTGACGGCGTCAGTGACACTGAGATTCTGAGCGTTCTGGCCAAGATGATCAAACAACGTGTCGACAGCGTGAAGGTCTACGAAGAGGCCGGCCGACTTGAACTGGCGGAAAAGGAACGCGCCGAGATCAGCGTGATCGAGGATTTCCTGCCCAAACAGCTGAACGAAGATGAAGTGCGCGCTGCGGTTCAAAAAGCAATTACGGATACAGGCGCAGCAAGCATCCGGGATATGGGCAAGGTTATGGGGGCGCTGAAAGCCTCCTATGCCGGGCAAATGGACTTTGGCAAGGCGGGCGGTGAGGTGAAGGAACTGCTGGGCTGACGCGTTGTGATTGGACGGCACGCAACGGTTCCGCACAGGCGACAGGTCTTCATCAAGTTCATTCTGTTGGTCCTGGTGTTGCTGGGCTACCTTGGCTATCTGACCCACACGTATGATTTCCGGACCGGTAGCGTTGCCGCGGCTCTAACGTGGTCTTTCTTCGTCCTGTGCACACCAGTTGCTGATGCCGGGTTCCTGCTTGATCTGCCGTTGCGGCTGCTGTTTGGCATCCGCATGTTTGTATCCGAAGTCGCGGTCTGGGGCGTTGCCATTGCAATGAATGTGGTCGCTTTGATCTTTTTCCCGCAAGACTTTGAGACCACAGCGCTGACCCGGTTGCTACATTCGATTATCACCACGCCCTGGCCGTATTGGTCGGTGGTGGTGATATCGGGCGCGGGCACCTTTCTTTCGATCAAGTTCGGCGATGAGCTGATGGACGTGCTGCATCACCGTGAGCGGCATCACTTCCACCGGCACGGATTCAAACATGAACTTCTGATGCTGGCCTTCGCCTTCGCGATTTCACTGATCGCTTATTACGAGGTGATTAAAACTCTGGGGATTGATCCGGGGCATTGAGCCAGCAAGTCTACTCCGGGTATTTCCGGCTGGCGCTGGCACTGCCGATCTTGCCGCCGTTTTTCTTTTTCTGCGCAGTGGCGGTCCAGATGTAGGTGTGGACACCGTTTGGCGGACAGGGGCTTTTGTATTTGAAGGCGCCAGGCTTGACGGCGCTTTGCCCGTTAAAAGCCACAACCCCACCACCGTGGTTATACCCTGGCGCGTCTTTGTCTTTGAGTTTGAAGCGGATGTATTTGGTACCGGCCGGAACATCACTGAGGCTGAATACTGGGTTGGTCACGGTGTTGGGACGACCGGAGGTACAGGGCTTGAGGTTGCCCCACTGAAAGGTGAAAGAGAAGGCAGCGGCAGATTGCGGCAATGTGAGCAACAGAGCACTTGCAAGGCTGACGAGTTGAACTTTTTTCATCAAACTCTCCTAAAATTCGACAAGGTCCGCGCTACTGCACCCGCAGTTCCGAAATGGCGGTGTCCCGGTACTTGGTGCCGCGATAGACTGACAGAATTCGGATCTGAATCCAGTCGACATTCAAGAATCCGGGTAGAGATATTGTCTGCCAGTGCCCGTGGTCCGCCAGTTGGGCGGACAGGCGCTGCCCGGTTGAACTGGTCACTTCGATATCGCGAACCCGGTTGTTTTTGGTGAAGATGCTGTCGCTTTTGGTGTACCCGTTGGTCAGTTGCAGTTCGGAAACGGTTTTGGACCCGGCGAATTCCAACGTCAGGAAGGCATCAATTCCATCACCCGATTGCCCCTCGACCCATGCCGTCGCCGGGTTGCCGTCCAGCAGATTCGACTGGAGATAACTGTTCCCCGATTGCCCGGCCAACACCGACGAGGCGCAAATATCGCCCCGCGCCAATCCATAGTAGGCGCTGGAGCAACGCTCGCCGCCAGCGCGCAGGCGGCCATCTTTCCCCGCAGATACTGTTCCTGTCGGCGGCTTGCGATCCTGCCAGCGCTGCCAGCCACGGGCAACCGCCTGCAACCGGTCAGCCCGGGCAGGGTGGGTTGACGATCCGGCTTCAGACAGCGACTTCCACAGGGTTTTGGCATCATCCAGGTCGGCCCCCAGACCGGCCAGCACAAAACCCGCATATTCATCCGCTTCCAGCTCGGTTGGTGGCTTGCTGCCACCTTTGGTGAGGGTGTGTCCCTGCAGATGATGCCCAACCTCATGCGCCATCACCCCATAAAGGTTCCATTTCTCCTTCGGTTTGCCCTTGTAAACTGACAGCCAGTCCGGGTTGAACGCCAGATACCGGGTTTCATCGATGATCAGGGCCGCCGCATTGCCCACATCTGTGGTCGAGACCAGCTCGAAATTCGCCACCAGACCGCTGACATCCAGAATGTCGTCAATGATTGTCCAAATCTCCGCTACTGAGAAATCACTGGCAGTGGCGAAGGGGTCAATCTTGATGTCCAGCGTTTCGCAGTGATCGAGCGAGCAGACTATCTGCGTTTCGGCCAGGGCCGGGGTGATGCTGACCACGCTTGCAAGAGCTGCAAGAATAGGAGTGATGATACGCAAGCGAGGCAAAGGATTCTTCTGTTTCATGCGGCTTAAGTCAGCACAAGCGACGCTGGTTTACAAGGCCGATCAGACCCGCTTCAACGCATCCTCGATCCGGCTGCACAGCTCCAGCCGTTCTTCGGGCGTCAGAAAGGCCCCAAGTTCAATCTCCCGCTCGCCACCCTTAAGTGTCAGGTAATTCTCCACATGCGGGTTGTCTTTGATCTGTACCCTTACCCAATAGGGGTTGGCCTGCCAGAACTGATCGTCTTTGCGTGGGTTGTGGCGATGGACAGTGATCAGGTCGGTCCAGATTTTGAGTTCTTCGAAAAGGGTGCCGTCGCGATCATTGCGCCGCAAGAGATACCACAATAGGCCCAGAACCAGCAGCAGATGCGGCAGCAGCCCCCAGAGCGCTTTTGAGCCGAGCAGCGGAACCAGCGGCACCGTAAACATCACTGCGGTAAAGGCGATGGTCAGAACAAACCCCCGGACCGGCAAGGAACGGTGCGGACGCAAAACCCAGTGATGCCGGGGTGGGTCGCTACGGCTGTTCCCGACGAAAGAGGCCGGAGAATTTTCCCCGGCCTCGATAGTGTCTTCAGTTTTTGCCATCTCAGTGGTGCTGGTCCCTGTCCCACATATCCTGGGTTGGCAGGATTTCGAACGTATGCTCCGGGGGTGGGTTCGGAAGGGTCCACTCCAGGGTCTCTGCATGCTCACCCCAATAGGCATTTTCCTCGACTTTCTTGCCCCGTGCCAGCGTGTAGAACACGATGCCAAAAAACAGCAGGAATGAGACGAATGAAACCATCGCGCCCCAGGAAGAAACGTAGTTCCACAAGGCAAACCCATCCGGGTAGTCGATTATGCGTCGTGGCATGCCCTGGCGGCCCAGGAAATGCTGCGGGAAGAAGGTCATGTTGGTACCGATGAAGAACAACCAAAAATGCAGATGGGCCGCTTTTTCAGGGTACTGGCGCCCGGACATCTTACCAATCCAATAGTAGACCCCGGCGAACAAACAGAAGGCTGCCCCAATCGACATCACATAGTGAAAATGCCCAACGACGTAGTAGGTATCATGATACAACCGGTTTATCGGAGCTTGTGACAGAACAATTCCCGTAACACCACCTACCGTGAACATGAACAGGAACCCGAGTGCGAACATCATCGGGGCTTTGAATTCAATCGAACCACCCCAAATGGTGGCGATCCACGAGAAAATCTTGATGCCCGTGGGGACAGCGATCACCATGGTCGCCAGCATGAAATAAGACTGCTGGGTCAGCGACATGCCAACGGTATACATGTGGTGCGCCCAGACGATGAATCCCAGACCACCAATCGCGACCATCGCATAGACCATCGGCAGATAACCGAAGATCGGCTTCTTTGAGAAGGTCGAAATCACGTGCGACACGATGCCAAAACCCGGAATGATGATCATGTAAACTTCCGGGTGGCCAAAGAACCACAGCAGGTGCTGATACAAGATCGGATCGCCCCCGCCGGAAGCGTCAAAGAATGTGGTGCCAAAGTTGCGGTCGGTCAGCAGCATGGTGATCGCGCCCGCCAGAACCGGCAGGGACAGAAGGATCAGGAACGCGGTGACAAAGATCGACCAGGCAAACAGAGGTGTTTTGTGCAGGGTCATCCCCGGCGCGCGCATGTTCAGGAACGTGGTGATCATGTTGATCGACCCAAGGATCGAAGATGCACCTGACATGTGAACCGCGAAAATGGCAAAGTCCATCGACATGCCTGCTTCTTTGGTCGAAAGCGGCGCGTAGAGAACCCAACCCACCCCGGAACCAGCCTGGTCATTGCCACCTGGCAACACCAGCGATAGGGCTGCAAGGGTTGTGCCCATGACATACATCCAGAAGCTCAGGTTGTTCATGCGCGGGAATGCCATATCCGGCGCACCGATCATCAAAGGCATGAAATAGTTGCCAAACCCGCCGAAAAGGGCGGGGATGAACACAAAGAACATCATCAGAATGCCGTGCCCGGTGGCCAGAACATTCCATAAATGTCCGTTCGGGGTGCAATTCTCCAGCGTTTGAGCCACAAGACTGGCGCCTTCCAGGCACATGTACTGAACCCCGGGGTTCATAAGCTCCATGCGCATGTAAATGGTAAACAAAACCGAAAGGAACCCGGCGATACTTGCTACAAACAGGTAAAGGATGCCGATATCCTTGTGGTTTGTTGACATGAACCAGCGCGTAAAAAAGCCCTTTTTCGCATGACCATCGTGATCGTGGGTGGCTGCGTCTGCCATCTTGTTCTCCCGAAACATTCCTCGTTACCGCGAATCCCCTTGCAGGAACAGCGGTTTCCCGAAACCTTGGTAGCTGAGAGGGGCGGCAGTCTCAACTATAATAAAGGTTACAGGGCAAAGAGACATCCGTTCGCTGGCCGTTTGCTCCGATTTTGGTCACGCGAATACCTCGATACAGTGATTTTGATCATTGTTGACGACCTGCATCCAGGGGAAGTTTTGTTATCAAAAGCCACTTTTTGGTTTATATTGCACTGATAAATCAAACTCCATTTTAAGAGGAATCCACCATGCGAGTGAATGACAGCCACAGACTTATTTCAGATGACGGTACCGCCGTGCCTTTCGTCAGCACGCCAAACAAAAGCGGAAAGCTGGTCGGGGGAAAGCCTAAGTTCGTCATCATCCACTACACCGCCGGGGGCTCTGCCAGAAGTGCGGTAAACACCCTCAAAAACCCGGCCCGCAAGGCGTCGGCTCATTTTGTGCTGGGACATGATGGTGAAATAACCCAGATGGCCAAGCTGGACGAGAAATGCTGGCACGCGGGCCGCAGCCAATGGAAGGGCACGGTTGGGCTGAACAGCCATTCAGTGGGTATCGAGATTGTCAATTGGGGTTGGCTGACGGGTGGTGCCGGCAACTGGAAGTCCCATGTCGGCGTGCGGGTGGATGATTCCCGTGTGATTGAAGCGACGCATAAAAACGGCGGCCGGCACCTTGGGTGGGAAATCTATGACCCAGCCCAGTTCGGCACCTGCGTGGATATGGTCGGCGCGATTGCCGAGAAATACAATATTCCCCGATCCAACGTTTTGGGGCATGACGATATATCACCGCGGCGCAAGCAGGATCCGGGGCCAGCCTGGCCAACTGAGAAGTTCCTGGATTTGGTTTATGGGCGCGATGAAGACGGTGGTGACGATGATGTGCTGTACCATGTTGAAAGCGGCAGTGGCCTGAATATGCGAAAAGGGCCGGGAACCAATTTTGACGTGGTGAAGTTGCTGGCAAATGGTGCCAGCGTCACCCAGGTCGAAACTCAGGGTGCCTGGTGGTTGGTTTCCGAAGTCGTCGGCGGCAGCCCGGATTCCACAGGCTGGGTGCATTCACACTGGCTGCGCAGTGCTTAAACCTCTTGTATTGGCGGCGGCTTTCGTCGCCATTGTGTTGCCCGCGTTTTCGCAGGGGTTTGGCTATTTTCCGGAGTTGGCTCAGGTATCCGGCGTTGCCGCAGACGATCACCTGAACGTGCGTGCCAAGGACAGTGGCGCCAGCGAAGATATCGGTGATTTGCAACCCGGCGCGAAAGTCGAGGTTCTGAGGCTGGATGACAGCGGCAAATGGGCAAACATCCTGTGGGAAGAGGGTAACGCCTGGATCGCGGCGCGCTATTTGGTGCCCCTCCAGCGGCCGCTCAGCAAGGGAGGCATGCCGTTGGGGCTTACATGCGGTGGAACCGAACCCTTCTGGGACCTTATTCTGAACGTCGACGAGACCACAAAGATTGAAATAGCAGGTCTGGAACCGGAATACGGAACCCTCGATTGGTCCACGCAATCCCGCAACACTACGATTACCTTCGGATTCAGGATCGGATACAGCCATGGGGTTTTGTCCTCGGAGGTCTGTTCTGATGGGATGTCGGACAGGGTTTATGGCTGGGCCATTGAATTACTGTTGGAACGGAGTGGCGACGCCACGCTTTATTCCGGGTGCTGTTGGGTAAAATAGACCCATCAGCATCACCAGCCGGTGCTTTAGGTCAATGATCAGCCGGTCTGTTCCCGGGTATGGGGCCACCGATTCCCATGCAAAATGGAATCACCACCTACCCCTTTTTGCTGAGCATTTAGTATCCACTCATCGGTTCAAACCCCCCGTCTTCCAGACGGGAGTGCTTTAGCA
>JAAEUI010000578.1 GCA_024227475.1 Paracoccaceae bacterium
ATCCGGTCACCGTCCTGAATGGCCTTTTCCAGGGGTTTCAGCAACACGGCTCCCACCCCTTCGCCGGGCACGTATCCGCTGCCATCCTGACCGAAACTCCGGCAGCGCCCATCGTGAGACAAAAATCTGGCTTGCCCCAAATACAGATATTTATACGGGTGCAATGACAGATTCACGCCACCGGCAAGCGCCATTTCAGATTCACCATTCAGGATACTCTGGCAGGCCAGATGCACCGTTGTCAGCGAGGATGAGCAGGCTGTATCGATGGCTAAGCTGGGTCCCTTAAAATCCATGACGTAGGACACGCGATTGGCAATCGCCCAATAGAGCGATCCCGGCCCCACATAGCGCTGCTGTAAGAATCCCTCCTGATTGCTGATCTGCGAATATTCATTCCACATGACCCCGACATACACACCGATACGCTTGCCCTTGTACTGTTTCCGATTTCCATACCCGGCATGTTCCATAGTCTCCCAGGCGCATTCCAGAAACAGGCGCTGCTGAGGGTCCATTTGTTCGGCTTCGCGTGGGGAAATATTAAAAAAGAGCGGGTCGAATTTATCGACATCCTCAAGAAAGCCGCCCCACTTCCCGTACGTTTTATCCGGGGTATCGGGAGTCCGATCGAAAAACGGGTGGTGATTCCAGCGATCCGCTGGGATTTCTTCAATACAGTCTTTTCCCGACGCCAGATTCTGCCAATACACGTCAAGATTGGGGGCCTGAGGAAAACGCCCGCTCATGCCAATCACCGCAATTTGATAACCAGCCTCACGAGACGAAGCCTGTTGACGCGGAATTGGTGATGGTTGTACGGACACAGGCGGAGTGATCGTCGGAGGTGCCGGAATCGTTTGCTGCTCTTGCGGTGCGTGGCTGACAATTTCCTTTGTGGCAGTCTCATGCGGAGTGGTGTCAGGCAATACTGTTGATTTAGGTTGGAAGTTACCATTGGCAAACTCACCCCCGGGTCCCCTCTCTTGAGAAGAGAGGGGGAGAAAAGGCAGCGTTGCCGCCTTTCTTTCCGGCTCCCCCTCTTTTTGTAAGAGAGGGGGTTGGGGGGTGAGTTCTTTTAAGTCAGCAGTTGCCTCTTCAGGCAATTTCTCCACCAGAAACGCGGCCAAGTCGCGGATATTCGAATATTCAAAAAGAAGGGTCGGGGAGAGATGCCCGTATCGTTTTTCAAGGTCGGCCATAATTTCCTGCAACACAACCGATTCCACGCCTATATCGAAAAAGGAATCATCCGGCAGGATCTGGTCCGGGGAACTTTGAATTTTTTGTGCGATCAGAGCCGTCAGTTCCTGCTCTATTCGGGGAAGCATGACAGTGTTGTCAGGCGGCGTTTGTGAATGAGCAGAAGACGTTTGGGGCGGAGAAGGGGGAAGTGTTTCGGGTTCCCGAAGAGGGGCTGCCGGTTCGAGCGGCCGTGACACGCCAACAGGCTGCGTGTCGGCGTGTTCCGTACCTGCGGCACTCCAGGTATGACCGGTTACGATGGCCTGACACACGTTTTCGTTCAGCAATTGGCTAAATGCCCGCAAGCCGGCCTTGCCGCTGATGACGCCTGTTTTTCTGGAAAAGGCTTCGATTACCGCCGGATCCTGTCCCATGCCGCCGTCAGCCCACAGCGTCCAATTAATGCTGACGCTCTTGCCCGGGTAATCGTTGCAGGCACGATAGTGCATAAAGGCATCCAAAAAGCTATTGGCTGCCGCATAGTCGCTTTGCCCGATATTGCCGGTGATGGCGACAACGGACGAAAAGGTCACAAAGAAATCCAACGGTTCATGCTGCGTCACATGGTTGACAATCCAGGTCCCCCGAATTTTGGGATCCAGGACGCGCCGAAAGGAACTCCATTCCTTACTGACCATCAGTTTGTCCTCCAGAATGCCGCCGGCCTGGATCACGCCGTTGGTGTCTGGCTGGCGGCGTTTGGCAATTCTGAGGGCTTCTTTCGTCTGAGCCGCATTCGTGATATCCGTTTGCAGGTAGAGCACCTCGCTGCCGGACGCCTCCAACCGGTCGATCTGCTGCTGTTTTGCGGCATTGATGCTGGAACTGCCGAGCAGCATCAGGCGGGCCTGGACCTGCTGCGTCATGAGTTCGGCGATTTTGAATCCCAGACCGCCCAGACCGCCGATCAACAGATAGACGCCTCCGTCTTTGAAGAGCGGTGTCTCCTGACGTTCGCTCACCGACACCGGCTCAACCGCGTAGACATAACGGCGCTGATCGCGATACGCCACCCGTTCAGCAGGTTCAGCCGCCAATCCTTCTGCGAG
>JAAEUI010000579.1 GCA_024227475.1 Paracoccaceae bacterium
CACGTTATGCACGCTAGTCTTCCAATGATAGTCGATACTTAGGGGCGCTCTATGGCGGGAAAGCAGAAGAAGCGGCGTGGTCGGATGAAGAGAAGCGTTCGATCTGTTTTCAGGCGACGGCGGCGGGTGTTTCGGTTGCGCAGGTTGCGCGCCGTTATGCATTGAACGCCAATCCACTGCCTGACAGTGCATGCTTGCATGCCTGAGAAGGTGATATTCAAATGGCTGAAGGATGAACGGTATGCGCCGGATGCAGATGCCGTGCCCGAAGAATCCGAACCGGTATTTTTGCCGGTAGATGTCGAAGTCGCGACCAGCCCTGTTCCTGCTTTGGCCACCGCTCCGGCGGGACGGATCGAGATTGAGCTTTCCAGCGGCCACCGGATTACGGCAGAGGGCGGTTTTGATGCAGATACGTTGGCGCGGTTGTTGAAAGGATTGTCGACATGATCCCGGTGCCGAGCAACACGCGGGTCTGGCTGGCTGCGGGTGTAACCGATATGCGGCGGGGATTTAACACGCTGGCAGCGCAGGCTGAGAAGACGCTGGAGCAGGATCCGTTTTCCGGTCATCTATTTGTGTTTCGGGGGCGACGTGGGGATTTGCTCAAAATCATCTGGTGGGATTCACAGGGCGCGTGTCTGTTTAGCAAGCGTTTGGAGCGAGGCCGGTTTGTTTGGCCAGCAGCAAAAGAGGGCAAGATCAACCTGACCTCGGCGCAACTGGCGATGCTGCTGGAAGGCATTGATTGGCGTATTCCAAAGCGAACATGGCGGCCACTGAAGACGGGGTAGCCGGATACAAATATCAAGCAACATGGGCGTTTGTGGATTCCTATTCCGGGCGCAATTCTGTATAGAATGGCCATGCTGAACGTCCTTGATAATCTGCCCGAAGACCCCACTGAACTGCGACAGGTGAGTACGTTATTGGCGGCAGAAGTGAGGGCATTGACCTTGAAGGTTGAGCAGCTTCAGCACCAGTTGCATGGCGCAAACCGACACCCACTGCCCGACAGGCGATTGCGGAGCAATCTGCCGAGAGGGGTTCGGGTCAAAATCCGAGAGCCTGGATCAACTGCAATTGTTCGTCGAGAATGAAGAGATTACCAGGGCGGCGACAGAGGTTGTGGAAACCGCGCCTTCTGAACCTGTTGAGCCAAAGGGAC
>JAAEUI010000580.1 GCA_024227475.1 Paracoccaceae bacterium
AAAAGGTTTTCATCGTTGATCCGATCGACGGCACCCGTGCCTTCATCGATGGTAGCCCGACCTGGGCCCATTCGCTGGCAGTGTCCGAATTAGGCCAGATTACCGCTGCTATCGTCTATTTGCCCGAGCATGACAAAATGTACAGCGCCGGGCGCGACCTAGGTGCCTTTTTGAACGGTGCACCATTAAAGGCTTCGCCCATTAATATGGTCGAGGGCGCCACGCTTTTGGCGGCTAAACCCACATTCGACGCCTGGAATTGGCAAGATGGCCAGGTGCCACCGGTCACCCGCAAGTTTCGCTCGTCTCTTGCCTACCGGATGAGCCTTGTTGGCGAAGGGCGATTTGACGCCATGGCAACCCTGCGCGCCACATGGGAGTGGGACGTGGCCGCAGGTACTTTGATTGTCGAGGAAGCTGGCGGGCGCGTCACTGATCGCCGCCAAAACCCTCTGATGTTCAACAACAAAGGCGCGCAGGTCAACGGCGTGGTTGCCGGTGGCAAGATTATTCAGACCGCCCTGGCCACCCGATTGTCACAGGCTTAAATCCTATCACGCACCTTGGACAAGTCCATGATAACGCTGTAGCATGGCCGAAAGCCAATCAGGAGACATCATGACCGGTGAAATCCCAAAATCCCCGCCGCGCCGCCCATTGACGCTGCGCGATGTCTCGGAAGCCTCAGGCGTCAGCGAGATGACCGTCAGCCGGGTCCTGCGCAATCGTGGCGATGTTTCGGCGGCGACCCGCCAGAAGGTAAAAACCGCAGCCAAGGAACTTGGCTATGTTCCCAACAAGATCGCCGGGGCGCTGGCCTCGCAACGGGTAAACCTGGTGGCGGTGATTATCCCGTCCCTGTCAAACATGGTGTTTCCCGAGGTGATGACCGGGATCAGCGAAGTGCTGGACGAAACGCCTCTGCAACCTGTCGTTGGCGTCACCAATTACCGGCCCGAGCGCGAAGAAAAAGTACTTTACGAAATGCTCAGCTGGCGACCCTCGGGCGTTATCATTGCAGGCCTTGAACACAGCGACGCTGCCAAGGCGATGTTACGGACAGCAGGCATTCCCGTGGTCGAGATCATGGATACCGACGGCGAGGCGATTGATGCCGTGGTTGGCATTTCACACCGCCGCGCCGGGCGTAAAACCGCCGAAGCGATCTTGAAAGCAGGCTTTAGGCGCATTGGGTTTCTGGGCACAAAAATGCCGCTGGATCACCGTGCCCGCAAACGCTTCGAAGGCTTCACAGAAGCACTGGCCAAGGCCGGGATCGAAATAGCTGATCAGGAGTTTTACGAAGGCGGCTCGGCCCTGCTGAAGGGGCGTGAGATGACCCAAGTGATGTTAGAGCGCACACCAGATATTGATTTCCTCTACTACTCCAACGACATGATCGGCGCAGGTGGATTACTCTATTGCCTTGAAAAGGGACTGGATGTGCCGGGTCAGATCGGACTTGCTGGGTTTAACGGCGTCGAACTTCTGGACGGGTTACCGTGCAAACTGGCAACAATGGATGCCTGCCGGGCTGAAATTGGCCGCGAGGCCGCGCGTATCATCGCCGAGCGGGCCAAGGCCGATGGGGACGACGGCGGCGGTGAACGCATCACTCTCAGTCCTAAACTTGAGCCGGGCGATACATTGAAGCGTCGGTAAGAAACCTGCGTATTTTTTTCAAAGCACACCGCCAAATTCTTCAGAAAAGAAATGCCCAAGGAAAGCTGGCATTTGACCTTCTCGTAGGCGGAGTATTGTCTGCATCCCATTTCGCACTTGCTGTATTCGCCTGAATTTCGAATTGACGGCCTTAATGGACTCTTTGGTAAAGTATTATGTCTCGTCCGCCATTCTGGTGGGACTTGAGGTTCACATATTTCGCAAAGTGTTGCTGAGCATCTGACATGAGAGGCCGGACGGTTTTGCGCGGCGGCGGGGAAGGTATGGACAAGGTCGCTCTCTTGCGGCATTCCAATATCAAGCGGCCCCGTGGCTCAACTGGATAGAGCAGCCCCCTCCTAAGGGGCAGGTTAGAGGTTCGAATCCTCTCGGGGTCGCCACAATCCCCTGACAGTAAGCGGTAATTCCTAGTGTTTGACATCTGATATTGCGAAAAATGGTATTACACATAACTTACCCACTTTCACGGAATGGTGCAGGTCGTGGATGGCAGTTGAGAAACATACGATTTCGGGGGGGGCAAAGTTCATGTATATCGGCGGAAAAAAAACGTTGTTCTTGGCAGTGCTCCACATACCTCAACGGGGAAAACCACCGGGTTTCCACCAAAGAGGATAGCCTGAAACTGGCTAAAGAGTTCGCCTATGATTGGTATCTGACGCTGCGCGGAATGCACTCAGGGGGCGTGTTGAAAAACGAAAAGACCTTTAGTTTTGCCGCTAAACAGTTTTTGTAGGAGTTTGAGGCGGATACGATGGGTGAACGTAATTCAATGAGATGACACCTTTCTGCCGCCTTTCTGCAAAACAATTGCCCACCTTATTCGCATTACTACCGGAAGGAGTGTTTGGGCCGCAATATTCTTGGCAACAAGGGTTTGCGATTTTGGATCACCTTTGTTGACTCGGTCTGGTCCCTGCATGCCAGAGAGATTTGACATGACGACGGGAACGCAAGGAACCCCAACCACGTGGAACCACGGACGATTTGGTAAAAATATGATTGAAACTGAACATCAGCTCAAGGAATTCGCAAAAGCTAGCCTGAGCCTTTATTGGCAACGTCAAGCGACGTTTGTCAGTGCAACTTTTCTTGCCGCCTATTTTGTCAGCGTAGAGATTGCACTGTTGTGCTACTCCATCTGCCTGGTATCTGAGTTTTTTGACTACAAAATCACAAACCGAGTAATCAACTGGGATGGACAAAGCCAAGAAAAGGCCGGTCACTTCTTGAATCTTCTGACGCTCATCTCTGTCCTGAGTTCGATCTCGGTCGTCCAGTTTATTGTTGTGATCGCGCTTGCCGAAGGTCCGTCATCTCATATCGGCCCCTTGTTCTTTTTATTCGCGGCGGCGCTCTATGCCGCAATGAATAACTGCCAGGTTCCAAGAGTATTGATCATCAGGATGGCTATATACACAGCAGTCTTTGTGTTCATTCCCGTTTATGATCTGTGGCTCGTTCGTCCCCCGATTGACTCTCACCTGTGGAAGAATCTCGGCGTCGTTCTATTTGTATTGTACTTTGTCATTGAATGCTCCCGAAGATTCCTGATGCAATATCAGACAGGTGTGCAGCGTCTTCAGGAATTGCGCGTCGAGCGCGACCGGGTTTCCAAGGCGTATGAGGTGCAATCGCAGTTTATCTCGGTTGTCAGCCATGAACTTCGTACGCCCCTCACGTCTGTCAAGGGGTCGCTTGATCTGCTGAACAGTGGATTGCTGGGCGCACTGCCAGATGACGCCAGTTTTGCCGCGGAAATTGCGAAGAAAAACACCAACCGACTCGCGACGCTGATTGAGGATCTTTTGGATTTCCAGAAGTTGGGGTCCGGAAGCATGAAATTCAAACGATTACCTATCGATTTGAACCATTTTGTGCGTGAGGCCGTGGAAACAATTCGGCCGTTTGGAGACCTCCATCAAGTATCCATACGGGCTTTTCCGGTCGGTACCCCACTGATCGTGATGGGAGATGAAGATCGCCTGATGCAGGTCATGGACAATGTCCTCTCCAATGCTGTCAAGTTCTCAAAGTCCGGTGGGATCGTAAAAGTTACGCTCGAAAAGCACGGTTCGAGGGTGCGCATCTCGGTTCGGGACAACGGGATCGGGATTCCCGAAAGCTCGAAACACCTTGTATTCAAGCCATTTTCACAAGTGGATAGCTCGGACAAGCGTGAGTTCGGTGGAACCGGCCTTGGGATGAGTATCACGAAACAGATTTTGGAAGCCCATAACGGCAGCATTGATTTTATCAGCAAACTGGGTTCGGGCACCACTTTCGTGATTGCGTTGAATCTTGAACCGGATATCGAGCTTGAACAGACCACCGGAAAACCAACGAGACACGAAGAACGTCACCGTTTAGCTGCGGTCAGCTGAAGCTATTCTGATCTATGAAAATAACTTGAGCGGTGTGCGGGCGCGCCAAAAGAAAGAATTAAAGGCCGAATGGCGCAGTTCACTGGGGATTTCTACGATGCTCTGGGCCGGGTGCGTTTGTTGTTCGGTTGCAATTAGACGTCGGCTTCACCCGCATTGCAGTTGTTGAGGTAACATCCGATGAAGGTCCACTTCTGAGGTGATGCTATGCGACACCTTTTGGACCTGTCGCGCTTTCGTTCAGGACTAAGCCTGGCCAATCTGACAGTTAGCCGATGCTTCGTCTGCTTTGGGCTTGGCGGCGTCATCCATCCATTCGTAGATTTCAAGAGTCAGGGCGTCACATTTGTGGCAACCGCCGCAGGCCGTACCTGTATCAAGGCGCTGCACCCGGCCTTTGCGGATGTAGTGATCCAACATGCCGCGGATGGCACCGGGGTCCGAGTTGAAATGGAGCGCCATGTCAATGATGGTCGCGCGCCCTCGATTGCTGAGATAGTTCTTAAGCTCTGCCAGGATCATGATCTACTCCGATGCAAAAGCAGGCGCGATCCGGCTGTTTTGCCGGCCTCGGGCGCGCATTGTCAGGTAAACTGCTAGAAACGCCAGCAACAGGCCGCCAAACCAGGCCGAGGACGTCAAGGGATGGCGCGCGAAGGTGGCGGCCTGGTAAAACCCGACAGACACACCGTAGCCAAGCCCCAATGTCCAGGCGGTTGCAAAAGCCATCCAGCGCGGCCCGATCTCGCGGTTGATGGCCCCAAGGGCTGCCACACAGGGAACATAAAGCAGGATCAACAACAGGTATGCAAAAGCCCCGGCCCGACCATCAAAGCGTGAAACCATTGCGCCGAACGTTTCCATCGAAATGTCTTGCGCAGCAGCGGCCGCTTCCTGACTTTCCACACCCGCCACATCGATACCCAGAGGATCCAGCAACAGCTCGCCAATTCCCGACAGGTTCTCGGGGATCGTCATGACCGCCTCTGTCAGGCCAGCGCTAAGGCTGAAGCTTTCCGCGTCCCCGTCACTCGATCCCACATCAGCGTTATCGAGTGAGGAATAAAGCGAGTTTAAAGTGCCAACTACCGCCTCTTTGGCAAAAATGCCGGTAAAGATACCTACGGTTGCTGGCCAGTTTTCGTCAGTGATGCCAAGGGGCTTGAACACCGGTACGATGGCGCGGCCGACAGCGCTAAGGGCGGATTTGTCGCTGTCCTCATTGCCAAAGCTACCGTCAGTGCCTGCCGAATTGAGAAAACTCAGCACCACCACAACAATGACGATGATCCGGCCCGCACCGAAGATGAAACTTTTCAAACGGCCCCAGGAATGCAGCAAAACACCTTTGGCGTTGGGCATATGATAGGCTGGCAGCTCCATTAAGAACGGGGTGGTTTCCCCTTTGAGCAGCGTGCTTTTAAGCAAATATCCAGTGCCGATCGCAGCGGCAATTCCGATCAGGTAAAGTGCGAATACGATATTCTGTCCACCTGACGGGAAAAAGGCCGCGGTAAACAATGCATAGACAGCCAGTCGTGCGCCGCAGGACATAAAGGGGCTCATCAGAACCGCCATGGTCCGGTCGCGTTGCTGCTCTAACGTGCGGGTTGCCATTATCGAAGGCACGTTGCAGCCGAACCCGACAATAAGCGGCACAAATGCTTTGCCGGGTAATCCGATGATGCGCATATACCGGTCCATCAGAAACGCTGCGCGCGCCATATAGCCGCTATCCTCAAGCAGGGACAGGAACAGGTAGAGAAATCCGATAATCGGGATGAATGTCGCCACCACCTGAATACCACCGCCCAGGCCGTCCGCCACCAGAACCTTGATCCAGACGGGGCTGCCGACTGCATCAAGTGCTGCGCCAACACCATCGACAAAGATAGTTTGGGCTGCGATGTCGAAAAAGTCGATGAACGCTCCGCCCAGATTGATGGTGAACATGAACATCAGGTACATCAGGCCCAGAAAAATCGGCAGGCCAAGCCAGCGGTTCAAAACCAACTTGTCCAGGCGATCAGACAGGGATCGCCCCGCAACACCCCTTTTGACGACAACATGATGGGCCAGCTTGTTGGCAAATGCGTAGCGGGCACCGGCGATCAGCAGATCGACATCCTCGCCATTTTCAGCCTCAATCGCGGGAATCATTTCTTCAAGAACCGGATCGACAGCCGCACCTGATATGGTCCGGGCAATCGTATCGCCCTCAAGCAGCTTCACCGCCAGCCAGCGCGGGTTCGCGCCCTGCGCATCCGCCGCCTCGCGGATGAGCGGTTCAATCTTACCAATCGCCTTTTCCACGCACTGACTATAGCCAAGATTGATGGAAGGAGGGCGGGCTTCGGCAGCCGCCTCTCTTATGGCAATTTTCAGGTCGTCGATCCCCTCGCCGCGGCTGGCCACAATCGGGACCACCCGACAACCAAGATGTTCGGCCAGATGGGCAGGATCGACCGTTATCCCGTGCTTGCGCGACAGATCCATCATGTTGATGGCAACCACCATCGGCACGCGCATTTCCAGAAGTTGCGCAGTCAGATAAAGGTTACGCTCAAGGTTTGTTGCATCAACGACGTTGACCGTGACCTGGCTTTCGCCCGCAAGGATCGCATCCTGGGCGATCCGTTCATCAAGCGAATCCATCCCGTGGATTGAGCCAAGAGTATATACTCCGGGTAAATCAGTAACCTGAACCTGACCGGAATCGCGGTAATGGCCCGTTTTTCGGTCAACTGTGACGCCGGGCCAGTTACCCACCCTCTGGCGCGCTCCGGTAAGAGCGTTGAATACGGTTGTTTTCCCGCAATTAGGATTGCCAACAATACTGATACTGAATTCAAAAGTGTCCATTGACCTCAGGCTTTTTCGCAGGAATTACAGTCAGGATTTGTTTTGTCTTCGCAAAGAATGACGCTGATCATCTGAGCAACACCGGCGCCAATAGCCACCCGGTTGTTGTCGTGTACGACAATCGATGCTCCGTTTCTTTCCCGATGCAAAACCTGAATAACTGAACCTTTGCGTAGTCCCAGATCACCCAGCCGTCTGCCCAGTCCTTTGCCCATATGAAAAGCAACAATGCGCAACTTCTCACTGCTGCGGGCCAGCGAGAGAGGAAAGGCTTTGGACTCATCTGACAGTGGTCCACCCTTCTGATTGTCAATCTGACTGACGTATTCTTCCGCGATCTCAACGTTCATAGCCATCTATTTCCGACTGTTTTTCTCAGTTATCATGCCTAGGGGAACAAAATCGGATATGCAAGAAGAAATTTGCTGCGTCCTATCGCATCAGATTTTCAAAAATACCCAATCCCCAGATTCCCCTTTTGGCCTGGAAACTACCGTTTGATAAGAAATCAAAGGTTGGAATAGGGTTCAGATCGAACCGTCGCCGCACGGTCCGAAGTCGCTATCATTCGCCTGAAAACACACCCATTCCGTCAAGCAGGTTTTGCGTAATCGCCGTCCTTGCAAACCGATAACTTTGCGATGTTTCGCTCCTGTATTCCGCCCAGAAACCCAGTGCTGAAATTGTGGTGTCGTCAAGTTGTCCGGTGATCTCTCCGTCATAGAATTTGTAAGACTTAAGCACCTGCTGAAGCCGTGCGACCTCGTCTGTATTCAGCGGCATTTCTGCGATCAGATAACGCGAGCTGTTTTTCCAGGGGATGACCAACACACGCTCATCAATTTGAGTTAGCGACAGCAGATGTTCGCCCTCGCAGACGTATTTCCAATGGGTCAGTATGCGGCTGTCGCCATCCGAAGTCGGTGAATTCACAGGGCCGACCAAAACGTCAGACAGCATAGGATCGGTGAATGGGATGACATTTTCAGCACTCTGAATTGACCAATTTTCGCAACTTCTACCTTCCATGGTAAGCCCGTCTTCGGTCAATACCACCGCGCCTTGCATGATTTCAGCAGGCCCGTTCATCTCAAGCGGGGCGGCGACGTCGCTGGCATTTCTCATACCGACGACCAAAAACCTGCCCACTGGTGGCTTCAGTTCGCCAGCCTGGTCAATCTGACAATTTGGCGGCGTGCCACCGCCACAAACGCAATCAACATCCGGCGGGCAGTAACACTCACCTGCAGGCACATAGCTGCAGCCAACACGATTTTCACACGAAGTGGCACTTGTCTGCGAGGATTGCTTGAACCCGATCTGGCAACGGTTAGCAGGGCGCATACATGCATATTCAAACCGTTCGCCGACTTTTTCATACATGCAATCACCTGATGCGATGCATGCAATCGCCTCAAGCCTTTCACATGTCTGGGCATTCAATTGTCCGGGCACGCCAACCCAAGAAAGCACAAATAGCAGGACGAAAAACCGGCTGATCTCACCAAATATTCGACTGGGCATGTTACTTCCTCGATGCTTGCACAGGGACAATTCGAGCTTACCACAGTTTTAGTGGCTTTGTTTTTAACAATTTTAGGACCCACTAAGGCACCAGATCACCCGTCGGCTTCTGCCTCGTCGATCTTTGTGCGAAACCAACGCCCGGTAATCCATGCCAATGGCAGGCCGAGCACACAGCCGACAAGTATCGAGATCTGTGGCGTAAAGGCGGTGACGCCCAACCGTTGAACCATCAGGCCAAAGAAAAAGATGTTTACCGCCGCCGCTCCCGCGACCGCAGGGTAGGCCACAGATGCAATCTTCCACACCGGCCAGCGCCCCGGCTTATGCTCTGGCGCATCCGGGGATGTCATGACTTGCGAAAAATCGTCCAATGCACCGCATAAAGTGCTGCGACCATCGCCAGCACCGCAGCCACCAGCCAGTAGGTTGCACCGCCGACGTCATGACTGTGCCCGTCCAGCACCGCCTCGCGCAGAGGCGTCATATCATGGTGCGCCCAGGCTGCTTGGGCCCAGAAAAAACTGATAATCGCGATTATTTTCCTCATTTCGGGCACTCCAAGTGTGAAAACAGCCGAATGCTAAGATGATTTTCCCAAGCCGCCTTGATTATTGTTAAGAAAGGGGCGAAAGCTAGAGGAAAGTTACACGATTTTTTGCCCTCTCTTTGGGTTGGCCCCATAATCATCGGAAAAACTGGATATGCTGGACAAAAACGACATAAAGATGTTGCGTAACTCTGTGTTGTTTCAGGACGTGCCGCTGGTATTGCTGGATGACCTGTTAGTCAACGGCTCAAAACGCAAGCTTGCACGCGGTGAAACCCTGTTTGTGCAGGGCGACCCGGCCACATGTCTGTATGTCGTTCTTTCGGGTTGGATCAAGCTTGGCCGGTTGACCCCGGCGGGCGAGGATATCGTCGTCGCGGTCTATACCAAAGGCGAAAGTTTTGGCGAAGCTGCGGCGCTGATGGGGGGCACGTACCCGGTAACTGTCGAGGCTGCCGAGGACAGCGTGGTCTATCAGATCACCGCCCGTACCGTTGCCGACGCGATCAGAACCAACCCAGAACTGGCTATGGCGATGCTGGCGGCAACCTTCCGTCACAATCACGAATTGGTGCTGGAAATCGAAGACATGAAAGGCCATACGGCGGCTCAGCGGCTGGCGACTTTTCTGGTGGCGCTGGCCCCGGTCGCGCGCGGGTCCTGCACATTCACCTTACCATATGACAAGGGGTTGATTGCCGCGCGTCTGGGCATGAAACCCGAAAGCCTGTCGCGTTCATTCGCCAATTTGCGCTCAGACGGCGTTACCGTCCAGCGCGGAAATGTTTCAGTCGATGATCTGGACATATTGAAAGAGTTCATCACCGCCGAGCGGTCGACAAAGCCAAAATCACTGCCGAATTGCTAAAGCGTCCCCGCGTTCAATTTGGGTCACAAATTGGATGCGAACCGCCCGCATCACTGATGGATTCCGGACGCTTCGCCACATTCCCTGTAACAAATGCAGGGCGAAACGCTTTAATAGCTATTAGCCCGACGCAGAAACTACGTCGGGCATAAAGGCTTTAGAAGCTGAAGCCGGCGCGAAGCTGAACCGACTGGGTGTGGCTTTCGAAGGTCCAACCAGGGGAAAACGCCTCAAAACTACCGCCCATTTCACGCATTTGGAATTCTGCGCCGAGGAAGAAGTTATCAGTCACCTTGAAGTCCACGCCGACGCCAAAATTGTATCCCGA
>JAAEUI010000581.1 GCA_024227475.1 Paracoccaceae bacterium
AGCGTCAAAGCCGTAGCGGCGGATTGGCTGCAGGGTGACCTCGGTCGCCAGATCGGAGTCGTAGCACAGCGACAGGAAATCGCCCGCTTCAGCCCGGGTTGCCTTGTATTCCGGCAGGTATCGCCCGGCCTGACGCATCATCCAGACCGGCGGTATGGGCAGGACCTCGCCCGCAAGGGAGCGGATCAGCAGCTTGTCATTGGTGTCCATCTTGGCCCCTTTGGTTGGCGTTGGGGCCTTCTACCCTTCCGGGACGGTGAGGGAAAGTAACGATGTCGCAAAGGGGGTTGTTTGTCGCTTTGCCGATTGCCAGTCACGGGCGGCGGCGATAGGGTCCGCGGCCATGAGATTTGCAGAAAATACCCCGATGAAGATTGGCACACGCGGCTCGCCGCTGGCGCTGGCACAGGCTGTGGAAACCCGTAAACGGCTGGCACGCGCGCTGGACCTGAGTGAGGACTGTTTTGAGGTCGTGGTGATCAAAACCACCGGCGACCGGGTGCAGGACCGCCCGTTAGGGGAGATAGGCGGCAAGGGGTTGTTCACCAAGGAAATCGAAGAGGCGCTGTTGTCGGGTGGCATCGACATCGCGGTGCATTCGATGAAGGACATGCCGGTGGTGTTTCCCGATGGTCTTGTGCTGGATTGCTACCTGCCGCGCGAGGACGTGCGCGATGGGTTTGTTTCAAAATCTGCAGGGTCGCTGGCCGATTTGCCGAAAGGTGCGGTTGTCGGCACCAGCAGCCTCAGGCGCAAAGCGCAGCTGATTCACCGGCGTCCGGATTTGCAGGTGGTGGAGTTTCGCGGCAACGTGCAGACCCGGATGCGCAAGCTGGAAGAGGGTGTGGCCGAGGCGACGTTTCTGGCCATGGCCGGGCTGAACCGGCTGGGCATGGCAGAAGTGGCCAGTCCTGTCAGCCCGGATGACGTACTGCCAGCGATAGCGCAAGGCGCGATTGGTATTGAACGGCGCGGAGATGATGCAGACGTGGCCACTGCGCTGGCGTTGATCAATGACGCTGAGACGACCACCCGGCTGGCGGCGGAAAGGGCCCTGCTGGCGGGGCTGGATGGTTCCTGCCAGACGCCGATCGCCGGGCTGGCGGAGCTGGATGGCGGGCAAATGCGGCTGCGCGGGCAGGTGCTGCGCCCGGATGGGTCTGAAGCAATTGCGCATGAGATGACCGGAGCGGCGGACCAGGCGGCCGGGCTGGGCGCGGAAATGGCTGCATGGCTGCGTGAACGGATGGGCGACGGCTTCTTTTAGAGCGCCGTGCGTTTGATCTGAACCGGATTAGGGCATGTCGTACTGAAACGGATTCAAAAAACGTGTCGCGACATGCCTTTCCGTAAAGGTGTTGCCTGACCCATGCCATCACCACTGCCGGAACTGATTGCACGCGACACTCTCTAAAGGCATAGCTCTAATCTTTCAAATCCACAAACCGAAGGGGCTGCCCGGCCTTGACCGGGCGGACCAGAACCCGGCCCTCGACCTCATCCCACAGTTCCGCCCCGATGCCTTTGGGCGGGAAGGAGAAGGCAGTGTTGGCGTGGGTGATCGACTGACCGGCGGGAATGTCTGTTATTGCCCGTAAGGACATGCGGCCATTGTGTGATTTGATATTTTCACGCCCGGCATCGCTGGCTGAGCCCATGGCGCGGTGGATGGTGTCGATTTGTTCGACGGTTTCCTTCAGCTCTCCGACCGGGAGGGCGTGGTAGACGTCCTGATCTGACGGTTCGTTGTCCTGGCACAGCCCAACTTCAATGACAGCGGCGGACAAAGGCACTGAGGCCAGCATCATCAGGTTGCCCCGGTAGTGGTCTGACAGGCCGACCGGCACCTGAAAGGCATCGCGCAGTTGTGGGATCATCAGGAGATCCTGACGTTCGGTCGGGGCTGGCGGGGCCAGCGGGCTGTGTTCCAGCACCAGCCGGTCGCGCCCACCCACGGCGGTGACCCAGCCAACAGCACGCTCAATTTCCGCAAGCGTTGCCTTGCCGGTGTCCATGATAAGTGGCAGGCCGCTGGCGGTTGCATATTCAATCAGGGATTTATGGGTGACGTTGGAGGACGGCATCTTGAGCGCGATCACCTGTTGGGCGAGCGCCAGATCCACGCCTGATCTGTCATAAACCGAGACCACCAGGTCCAGATCATGGCGCCTGATCTCGTCAAACAATTCGATGTGTTGGGCTGTAGTGAGCACCTTTTTCTCTAACAGGCCCCGGTAGTTGACGCTTGTGGGGGTGCCGGAATTATCCAGAAACGTCTCGGTGCTGCCGTCATCAAAAGCAACTTCGACGTCTTCCATGATCGCCGCTTTGATCACCGACAGACCGGCGTTTTTGACACCATCGATCAGCAGCCGGGCGACGGTCAGATCGCCGTTAAAAAACAAGTCGATATCGGGCAGCACCAGGGGTGGGTGACCGGGGCCGACGCTGTGTTTGCCAATTTGGACAGGTTTTATCGCGTCGCTCATGTTCTGTCGGCTCCGTTTCCAGTTCTGGTGTTGGCAACTTGAATGGTCATGCCAACAAATCCTCCAGTACGTCCAGCACATTCAGCGCAGCGGACCGGGTTCCGTTGGCTTGCGTCACGATTGATGGTGGCAGTTGGTCGTTGTGCAGGTCTGCAAACATTCTGCCAAATTCATCCATATCAGTGATTTCCCTTGCTCCGACCAGAGCCGCGAAGGGCACATCCCTGGAGAACATCGAGAACATACCCTGCACCACCGGTTTGCCAATCAGGGCCGCCTGATAACCCAAAGTGGATGAACAGGTGAAAACGGCATCCACGGCGGGCAGCAGGTCGGCAAGGTCGTCCGCTTGCGTGCTTAGGCTTATCCGTTCGTCGGCCTCTACCTTGGGTGCGGCTTGATTTGGGTGGTTTCGGACGCAGAGTTTTACCGTTCCCGAATGTGTTTTTGCGGCATTCACAAGTTCCTCCGTCAGCCTGTCCGGCAAGGTTGGATCACCGGTCTGGCCGGTGAACGGGTGCCGGTCTGGTTCCAGTTGATTTGCAAAAAGAAGGACACGGTCGTTGCTGTGCCAGCCCTTTTGCCGCCTGAATTCTGCGGCCTTGTGGTTGTTTGCAGCCTGTAACAGCCCATCGAATTGCGGGTTGCCGGTCAGGGCGATCTCGTCCGGCGAACGCCCGGCAATAACCAGCTGGTTTTTCGAGTAGTCGCTGTCGACACAGACCTTGGATGTGAAACCGGCCTGGCCGATCCATTCGAGTTCGTGGCTGGCAAGGGAGGGCCAGATGGCGAGGGAAGGCAGAGATGCATCACGCGCGGCCTGAAGGAAAGCTTTTTCGGCGCGCGGTGAGTTGGTGGAAACGACCGCGTCGATGCCGAGGTTTTCAAGGGCCCTTGCCGCGGTAAATACCGGGGTAAAACAGGCGCGACCGTATTCCGAAAATTGTTCTTGCGCCGCTTTCTCGCCTGCCTGCACAACCAAATCCCGATAGGAAAGGCCCATATAGGCCACGGATTCACTGTCAGGAACCGGGCCGTCGTGAATTGGCGGCCCAACCAAGCTGCGACCCCATTGCAATGCCTGATCATCCGCTCCTGGTACCACAAGATCGCGAAACCCAAGGCAGTTGAACCCAGCGTTTTCAACCTCGCTTCGGGCTGTGGTCAGGCCGACGATCAGAGGTTCCACCTGCGCCCGACCAAGAGGATGCGAAGACAGGGCTTTTACCACCGGCAGAATAGTGCGGATGTGGCCAGCGCCGTAAGCAACAAAAAGAACCCGCTTCACCTGTTCACCTGCACAGAACAAACCGATGACCGACGGTGAGGCAACCGAATCTGATAGGCAACTGCGTGCTGCGAAGACATTCCATCGCTCATTCGTTCTATTTTCCTGGTCAGGGATATCGGCTTACCCGCCTTGAGGCCAGCCGAGAATGGAAAGGTCAACGGAAATCTTGAAAAGCTCTACAGCGTTTCAAGTTTAATCTGATCCAGATTGAACTTGAAGCGCCGGTCTATGTCTTTGAAGGTGCTGCGTTATGCTCTTCGTGGGCAATTCCACAAAGCTCATAACGCTCTAGGTGGATATAGCCCACCTTGCCAGTGTTTTCATTTCCCCTTTGAAACGCTGGTGCAGAACGCAGAGGTTTTCGAATTTCTCCCATTCCTTTTGCGAAGCCGGGCGCCCGGCTTTTTCAAGCTCAATCAGGATGACCAGCGAGCGAATGGTGGCGAAGACGAGGGCGTCATTCAGATCATTCTCAGTGTGCAGACAGGTGCCTCCGCGTGCCCTGGAATAACCCTTAAGCAGCAACTCGGCTTGCGGCATCCATTCGGTGCCGGGCCCCTCAGAGACAAGGAACAGCCGTTCAATCAGAACTGCGATATCAAAGCAGGCCGGGAACAGGCTTTGCGTTGCTTCCTCAAAGTCCAGAAAAGCCACAGAGCCGCGGTGCTCCCCGGGCACCCAAAGCAGGTTGCCCGGGTTCAGGTCGCCGTGGACGAGTTGGCAATCGGCACTGAAGAAACGCTCAAGAAAACCGGTGTGATCGTTGGACACAAAGGACTGCAGCAGGGGAAAACCATCCAGTTGCGGAACATACTGGCCCTTCAGGCTCTCAGTTTGAATTTGCCGATAGCTGTCGCAAAGCCAGGCGCGGTGTTTTTCTGCGCGATCCAGATCGGGTTTGAACCGGGTTTCATTCTGAAATTCCAACAAAGCTCCGTGCAAATGGGCAAGTTCCGATGCCAACGCCGAAATCTGTGTTTGGTTTGCCGCGTCGATGCCACGGCCTTCCAGAAATTTCCAGGCAAACAGCTGCTTTTGCAGGCCATCTTCGGGATCATAAAAGGTGAGAGGCGCGGGTTTGATTGGCATTGCCAGGCAATTGCAGGTTTCTGAAACCCGGCGCTCAATCTCGAAGCTTCTTTGATCGCGCCCGGCCTTTCCAGAAGGGATGGATTTAATGAATACCGCTCCGATGCCGCTGAGTTCGGCCCGGTAATACGACAAGCCGTCCCTTGGTGGCAGGATCTGGGTGATCTGGCTGATCTGCAGACCGACAGTGGCGAAAATACCGGTCAGCGATAATCGCAGCCTGTCCGAGATGCCGCGATCCAAAAACTCCGGATGCCCGGTGAGGGATTCATTTGCGGCCTGATGGGTTGGCAAAAATTGTGCCTCGGGTGCCCTGGCAGCCTTCAAATCTTCCATGATTGTCCGGGCGACAGTTTCAGGATGCGGGGCTGGGAAATCAAAAACCGCGCTGGCTGGATGTGCTGTCAATTGGTTGATGCTCAACGGCCCGGTGCGGTCCAGGGCGAAAGCAGCATGGGGGCGTTGTTGAATGGTGTCTTCCAACGGCTGGCTGGCGGCGATGAACTGCTGTTTCAGATCGGGCTCAAACAGGCAGTAGATCAGCTTTGGCGGCGAGCGCTGTAAATACCGGTGAACGAATGCGGCGTCTTCGAGGCCGGTTGAATAAGCTGAAAACAGGGTAGGTGTTCTGGCAATCACCTCGGTGTAGCTTTTTTCGCTCTTGCGAAAACCGGTCATGGTGCTTTCACGCTGAACAAACATTTCAAATTCGTCGCGTTCAAGAGGGTGGGGCTGGTACCAAAGGCGGTCGATGCCGATCTGTTCAGCGCAGAGCCTGACGTGCTGTAATGTTCTGCGATAGCCTTTGTAGCCCCACAGCGGCTGGCCGAGAAAGACCGCCTCGTTGGCCTCGAAAACCGGGAGATCGGTAAATTTACGGACCGCCTTCTCAAGCTTTACAAGCGCCAGCCTGCCGGTTTCAACTGTACGGCTCGCTCCGCCAATATTCCGTGTGGTTTCACCAGCCGCGCCTGATTCAACAAAATAGGTGTCGGCAGGGCCTGAAACGCCGTTTACCACCCAGCCCGGATAATCCTGAAGACTATAGGTCGCAATCCCGGCTTGGCGGGCGTGGTGGATGAGCCATTCGTCGACGCCCATATCCGGACCGGACAATCCGCAGAGAACCGCATTGGTTTGGGCCTTGTGTAACCACGATTTCACAAAATCGGACAGCTGCAACGCGGTGTCTTGAGCGGTTTCTTCTATGCCATGCCGGGGAATACTGCAGGTGCTCAACTCAATTCCCAATTCCTGGCAGTGGGGCGTCAAAATGGTGGTTGCCGGCTCCTGTGACAGAATCCGCACGTCAACCCCTGCTGAGACATGGGCGGACAAGACTGACAAAAGGGCATTGGCAGCGCCGGGATTGGCAGCGGAGGCAGAAACGCGTATTTGCTTACCGACATCCATGCAGTTAATGGCCCTTCCGAGGTTTCGTTGGACGTCTGTCGTCGCAGGTTCGCCGTCTGCCCTGATACACAGGCGCGCGGTGTGTTGAGCCTCATGTTCAGGCGAACAGGCGTTGCAGGAATAGATACGCCATTGGTCGCAGATCAGGCAACTGATTGCATTCAGAAATTTGTGGAAGCGGAGCCTCGAAAAGCCGGTGAGGAATTTTTTTGGCATCCGTGTAGTTCGCATCACCGTGTATTTGGTTCTGGTGTTGTGAACCGGTGACCCAAATCGCAAAACCCCACAGTTATCTCGGTTTGCAATTCAAAGACAAAAAGCGATTGCGCCGTGTTCCATAGCGTTATGCGGTTTACTGCAGCAACAAATGAACCGCATAACGCAGCGATACAAACGGCTGAAACCAGCCTTTGCATTCATTCTTTTTCAGATTAAACACAAAGCGCTTTGAACGCATGCGGGCGTGATGGAATGGTAGACATAAGAGACTTAAAATCTCTGGGCCTTGTGCCGTGCGGGTTCGAGTCCCGCCGCCCGCACCACATACTTACTCTAAGTTATTGTAATAAATAATGAACTGAATTTGGAGTGACTTTCAATCCCCCAATCTATCCCCCGAATACAACTTACTACGGCCCCTGGAGTGGTTTCGTTTTGACGGTCCTCGGAAGGCTGGTTGCCGAAAAGGGAGGGCTTGCCGACTGACAGGCCGCAAAAGCTTTGACCGCTGGATACACTCTCTCTGATCATGCTTGAACGCATTTTTGTTGAGCTGGTTGAACCTTCGCTACATCAATATTGGTAATTTCAGTATAGTTTTTACCGTCCGCAAATTACTCAAATCCGTTGCTTCGGCCCTAAAGTAAAACAAGAACATTGCCAACCCCGACCCCTAGGCTGTAATCCCGATTCATGCCCTGGCCCAGCAATCTACCACCCTACTTACACAAGAGCCTGGATGAAGTCCCAGGCAGGCGTAGCCATGGAGCAGCCTGTCTACGGGTTGTGATTAAGGAATGGCTGGAAAGGTATGGGACTGAGCCGCCTGACAATCCGCCACAGGAGGCGCCCAAGCAGCATTCGGGGAGGTTTTGAGGCCTCAAACTTGAAAAAGGAGCCTAAATCAGGCAGCCTCAACCCAAACCAACATTACTTGGGAAATATCGGAAAATACTATTGGAGGGCAAAACCAATGCATGGTGAAAAGAAAGTTCCGATATCCAGTACAAAGGTCGTTTTGTTTGTATCGGGACTTCTAATCCTGAAGTTTGTGTACCGGGCTTTTTTTCCAGGAGGGGATTGGCCCATGTCACCCGGGCATTTTTTGTCCATGGGAATCGATGCGGCGGCTCTTGTCGCTTTGGTTGCTTGTAAATATATCTCATTGTCTGCGGGTAAAGGGACTGAAACTTTCAATTCGCAAACCAATGTCGTTCTCTGGATCGGAATGCTTGCCGGTGCGGGCCTCATCTTGATTAGATTTACCAGTGAGGCGGCTTGGTGGACAGG
>JAAEUI010000582.1 GCA_024227475.1 Paracoccaceae bacterium
CACCCAGCCCCGCCACATCGAGATCCAGGTGCTTGGTGACAAGCATGGCAATTGCCTCTACCTGAACGAGCGCGAATGTTCGATCCAGCGGCGCAACCAAAAGGTTGTGGAAGAGGCTCCGTCGCCTTTCCTTGATCCCGAAACCCGTAAAGCCATGGGTGAACAGTCCGTCGCACTCGCGGCGGCAGTGGATTATTGCAGCGCCGGGACTGTTGAATTTATCGTGGACGGCGAGCGGAACTTCTATTTTCTTGAAATGAATACACGATTGCAGGTGGAACACCCGGTAACCGAAATGATTACCGGTGTTGACCTGGTGGAACAGATGATCCGCGTTGCCTACGGCGAAAAACTTGCGATGACCCAGGACGACATAGGCATCAACGGCTGGGCGATTGAAAACCGGCTTTACGCCGAAGATCCGTATCGTGGTTTTCTGCCGTCAATTGGCCGCCTGTCGCGTTATCGCCCGCCTGCTGAGGTGGCCGAGGCCACCCATGCCGTGCGCAATGACACCGGAGTATTCGAGGGTGGTGAAATATCCATGTACTACGACCCGATGATCGCCAAACTCTGCACCTGGGGCCCCACCCGGGGCGAGGCGATTGAAACCATGCGCAATGCGCTTGACGGGTTCGAGGTTGAAGGCATCGGTCACAACCTGCCGTTCCTGGCAGCCGTGATGGATCACCCGATCTTTATTGATGGGGACATGACGACCGCCTTTATTGAGGAGCAATATCCCGAGGGATTTGAAGGGGTTGAACTGGAAGACGCGGCGCTCAAACGCATCGCTGCCTCCTGCGCGGCCATGTACCGGGTTGCCGAAATCCGCCGCGCCCGGGTGTCCGGAAGAATGGACAACCATGAACGGCAGGTTGGCCGGGATTGGGTTGTCTGGCTGCAGGATAGTTATTTGCCGGTCTCGATTGACGCGGATCACGCGGGCTCGACGGTGACATTTGAGGACGGAACCAGCCACCGGGTTTCCTCGGATTGGACGCCGGGGGATCAGCTGGCCACAATGAACATTGATGGCAACCCTTTGGTCTTGAAGGTTGAGGCGATTTCGGCCGGGTATCGCGTGCGGTCGCGGGGTGCCGATCTGAAAGTGCGGGTGCGCAGCCCACGCAACGCAGAACTGGCCTCATTGATGCCGGAAAAACTCCCGCCTGACACATCCAAATTGCTGCTCTGTCCGATGCCGGGTCTGATTGTTGGGATTGAAGTCAGCGTCGGCGACGAAGTTCAGGAAGGGCAGGCCCTGTGCTCGGTCGAAGCCATGAAAATGGAAAACGTACTACGGGCAGAAAAGAAAGGAAAAATCTCCGCAATCAAGGCGGTTGTAGGTGACAGCCTGGCTGTGGATGAAATAATCATGGAGTTTGAATAGATAATGAGCCTGCGGCCTGTTCAGTCGGTTTTCACTTTGCTCTGCTCGATCTCATCGCGGCGGAGCGGCCATTTGTCGATGGCGCGGCTGATTTCACGGATCGACCACGGGTTTGGTTTGCGCAGCTTGACCTTGCCGTCTTTGCCGACCAGAACCAGCATAAACCCCCTTGGTCGCAACTTCAGACGCAAGTCCGACTGGGCCGATGGGTCCGTGTCTGTCAATACGATGATATCGCGGATGGTTAGTTCCGATTCGTCAGCTGTCAGCAAATTCATCTGGCGGATGAAGCGAGGATCCTGTGGTGTGTCTGAGAAAACGACTATCGGTCTGTTTTTCCACAAATACTCATCCAGACCGTCGCTTTTGGCGGGCAACGCAAAGACAACAAAAAGGACAAAGATAGCAACCGTCCGGCAGCGAAATATCATAGGGAAACCTTTCGCCTCTGAATTTAATACCTTCGCTCAAAAAAACGAGGGTGTCTGTGGATTATTTGGATATTTCCAGACAATGGAGCTGGCAGGATGACAATTGGTCTGACTCATACCGGCCTTGGCGAGCAGGCGGAAACGCGCAAGCGACTGCTGGCCTTAAGTCTGGTTGGGGCACTTGTTCCCTATGCCGTCTTGATTGCAATGACGCTGGTCAAAACCGGTGGTGTCTTCGAATATGCGCTTGATGACGTCTATATCCACTTGGCTATGTCAGAACAGGTTGCCCGGGGGGGGTATGGCGTAAACCCGGGCGAGGCGGCTTCAGCGTCATCTTCAATTTTGTATTCTTACCTGCTTGCCCCGATGGCTGGGTTCGCCTGGCACCATTGGTGGCCCTTGATTCTGGGACTTATTGCCCTTGTTGGGGCGTCCCTGCTGTGGGCTCGTGTGTTGCACAAAGCCACTGAAGAGGGCGGAGCTGAGTTTGAGGCGGCTGCTTTGCTGTTGGCGTTGCTGGGACCAATGGTTCTGCATTTTCAGGCGATGGCGTTGATAGGCATGGAACATATGCTCCATGTTATGTTGACCCTGTTGTTGCTAAACGGGCTGCTGGACTTTGCAAAAAACGGGCGCGTCGGGTGGATGCTTGTGGTTGGAACACTGTTCAACCCGTTGCTGCGGTTTGAAGGTGCATCAATTGCCATTCTGGCATGTGCAGTTGTGTTTTTCGCGGGACATCGCCGTTCTGGCGTTCTGCTTCTGGTGGCGAGTTTTCTGCCGTTGCTTGCTCACTTCTGGCACATGTCACAGTTGGGGCTCGATTTGCTGCCCAACTCCGTCAATGCCAAGGCTGCGGTGACCGGTGGCGGGGATGGTCTTTCTGGTTTGCTGGGCGCTGGCCGGTTCGAAAGGTTGTTTTTCAGTTGGAAGGTTGCTTTGAATACACCGTCCGGAAGAACGCTGTTGATGGCTGTTTTTGCGGGCTTTTTCGGTTTAATTTTGGCCCGGCGTCGGATCAAGGGCGTCTATGCGCTGATTGGCTGGTCGTTTGTGCTGGCATGTCTGGCGCATATTCTGTTTGGCTCCACCGCCAAATTTTACCGTTATGAACTGTATGTCTGGACTTATGCAGTCGGTGTTGGCTTGTTTCTGATCGCCCGGCTGTGCTTTCAGAGCTCAGTGCTGCGGCGGATAGTGCCTCTGATTTTTACCGCTTCGGTGCTGTACGGAGGCATGCACTATCCCGTCGCTGCATTTCGCGAGATTCCAGCCGGAGGAGCGGCGATTCACGCACAGCAGCGGCAAATGGGGCTGTTCGTGGCTCGGTACTGGCAGGACGCAGTTGCGGTGAACGATCTGGGGCATGTGGCGTACCGCAATCCCCACTATGTTCTTGACCTATGGGGACTGGCTTCGGCTGAAGCGCTAGAGGCTCGCCTGCGGGGCACAGACGAATTGTGGGCAGACAAACTGGCAGCAAAAAATGATGTCCGGGTGGCAATGGTCTATAAGCACTGGCTCAACAAACACATTCCGCCCCATTGGCAGCCGGTGGCTAAGCTGAAGCTGACCATCCCTTTGGCGACTCTGGGCGGAAATATCGTAACGTTTTATGCCATCACACCAGATGCGGAACCCGAACTTCGCGAAAAATTGAAAAGATTTCAACCGGAGCTGCCTGCTTCGGCTGAATTGACCTTTGTCAAATCTGTGGAGTCCGAGGGCTGATACCATGGCCAAAAATCTCCACGCAAACAAACAACGACCACAAAGGAGTGGGTTGGATGAGTGAATCTGAAATTACGAACTGGTCCGAACTGGCCAGCAAGGAATTGCGCGGCAAACCGTTGGAAGACCTGACATGGGATACGCCCGAAGGAATCTCGGTGAAGCCGCTTTACACGGCTGATGATTTGGCAGAAATCGAACAACCCGGTGGTCTGCCGGGGTTTGCGCCTTACAAACGCGGTGTGAAGGCCACCATGTATGCAGGTCGACCATGGACGATCCGGCAATACGCCGGCTTCTCGACGGCTGAAGAATCCAACGCGTTTTATCGCAAGAACCTGGCGGGGGGACAGCAGGGCGTATCTGTCGCTTTCGATCTGGCGACGCACCGGGGTTATGACAGTGACCACCCCCGTGTGCTTGGCGATGTTGGCAAGGCTGGCGTGGCTATAGACAGTGTCGAGGACATGAAGATCCTGTTCGATGGTATTCCGCTGGAGCAGATTTCCGTTTCCATGACCATGAACGGTGCCGTTATCCCGGTTCTGGCCAGTTTCATCGTGGCTGGGGAAGAGCAGGGCGTTGAACGGGCCAAACTGTCGGGCACGATTCAGAACGACATTCTGAAAGAGTTCATGGTGCGTAACACTTACATCTACCCACCGGAACCTTCGATGCGGATCGTGGCGGATATTATTGAATACACCAGCAACGAGATGCCGAAATTTAACTCGATCTCAATCTCCGGCTATCACATGCAGGAAGCTGGTGCTAACCTGATTCAGGAACTGGCGTTTACCATCGCGGACGGCAAGGAATACGTGAAAACCGCCATCGCGCGGGGCATGGATGTGGATGTGTTTGCCGGGCGATTGAGCTTTTTCTTTGCCATTGGCATGAATTTCTTCATGGAAATCGCCAAACTGAGGGCGGCGCGGATTTTGTGGGCCGAAGTTATGGCGGAGTTCAACCCAAAGAACCCAAAAAGCTCGATGCTGCGGACCCATTGCCAGACATCCGGCGTGAGTTTGCAGGAGCAGGACCCCTATAACAACGTTGTGCGAACAGCCTACGAGGCGTTGAGTGCGGTGCTGGGCGGCACCCAGTCGCTGCATACCAACAGCTTTGATGAAGCCATTGCACTGCCTACGGACGAGAGCGCGCGGCTGTCCCGCAACACGCAGTTGATCCTGCAGAATGAAACCGGCGCGACCAATGTGATCGATCCGCTGGCGGGGTCCTATTACATTGAAAGCCTGACCAACCAGATGGTGCTTGATGCTCGCAGAATTATCCAGGAAGTGGATGGCCTGGGTGGTATGACCAAGGCGGTGGCGACTGGCATGCCCAAGCTCAGGATTGAAGAGGCAGCAGCGCGGCGGCAGGCAGCGGTTGATCGGGTGGACGAGGTTGTCGTCGGGGTCAACAAATTTCAGCGAACCGACGAGCAGCCGGATATCAATATTCGTGAAATCGACAACACGGCCGTGCGAGAGGCGCAGGTTACACGCCTAAAAAGCATCCGCGCGTCGCGTGATCAGGCGGCCTGCGATACAGCGTTGAAGGCACTCGAAAGTGCCGCGTCGTCCGGTTCTGGCAACTTGCTGGAGCTGGCGGTCGATGCGGCCCGGGCTCGGGCCAGTGTCGGCGAAATATCAGATGCAATGGAAACGGCGTTTGGGCGTCATAGTGCGGAGGTAAAGACTTTGGCAGGAGTATACGGGGCCGCCTATCACGGCGACGAAGGGTACGCCCAAATCCAACGCGATGTTGAGGCGTTCGCAAGTACCGAAGGCCGTCGTCCCAGAATGCTGGTGGTCAAGATGGGGCAGGACGGGCATGATCGCGGGGCCAAGGTTATTGCCACTGCCTTTGCCGATATTGGCTTTGACGTGGATGTTGGACCGCTGTTCCAGACCCCCGAAGAGGCCGCGCAGGATGCCATTGACAATGATGTTCACGTGATCGGAATCAGTTCGCAGGCTGCCGGTCATAAAACGCTGGCACCAAAGCTGGTAGAAGCGCTCAAGGATCAGGGCGCTGACGATATCATCGTGGTTTGCGGCGGGGTGATCCCCCAGCAGGACTATGAGTATTTGTACAATCGGGGTGTTAAGGCGATTTTCGGTCCGGGGACGAATATTCCTGACGCTGCCAAAAACATCCTGGGGCTGGTACGCGATGCCAGGAAGTAAAGGAATTATGAGAGTGTTTTGAACATTTCTTGAAAGTCAAACAGGAACAGAAACTGACAAACAGAGGGTTGCCAACAGCGGGCTTACTCCGCGCCAACCCAGGGAGACACACATGGCGGACGATGCCACACCACAACCGCAGAAGCCTGCACTGCATTACCACGAATTTCCGCAACCCGGAAAGCTCGAGATTCGCGCCACAAAGCCGATGGCGAACCAGCGCGATTTGTCACTGGCCTATTCGCCCGGCGTAGCGGATGCCTGTCTGGAAATCAGGGACGATCCTGCCACTGCTCAACGCTATACGGCGCGGGGCAATCTGGTTGCGGTCGTTTCCAATGGCACGGCGGTTCTGGGGCTTGGCAATATTGGTGCGGCTGCGTCCAAGCCGGTGATGGAGGGTAAGGCGGTTCTTTTCAAGAAGTTTGCCAATATCGACTGTTTTGATATTGAGGTGGACGAAAAAGACCCTGAAAAGCTTGCCGAAATTGTCTGTTCCATGGAGCCGACCTTTGGCGCGATTAACCTTGAGGACATTAAGGCACCCGATTGTTTTATAGTGGAAAAACTCTGCCGTGAGCGAATGAATATTCCGGTATTCCACGACGATCAGCATGGTACTGCGATTGTTGTTGGGGCCGCAGCGACGAATGCTTTGCATGTGGTGGGCAAAAAGTTCGAGGACATCAAGATTGTTTCCACCGGCGGTGGCGCGGCTGGAATTGCCTGCCTGAACATGCTGCTGAAACTTGGCGTAAAGCGGGAAAATGTCTGGCTGTGCGACATTAGCGGGTTGGTTTATGAAGGTCGGACCGCAGATATGACGCCGCAAAAGGCGGAATATGCCCAAGGCAAAACCCCAAAAGAACTAATTGACGTCATCGCAGGTGCGGACCTGTTTCTTGGGCTGTCAGGGCCAGGGGTTTTGAAACCGGAAATGGTGGCACAAATGTCATCGCAACCAATCATCCTTGCTTTGGCAAACCCTACCCCCGAAATCATGCCCGAAGAAGTGCGCAAGGTGGCGCCGGACGCGATCATTGCAACGGGCCGCAGCGACTATCCCAACCAAGTCAACAACGTCCTGTGTTTTCCTTTCATCTTTCGTGGGGCACTGGATGTCGGCGCTACCGAGATCAACGATGCTATGCAGATTGGTTGTGTAAAAGGGATTGCCGAACTCGCCCGTGCAACTTCAAGCGCAGAGGCCGCTGCCGCTTACAAAGGCGAACAGATGACGTTTGGACCCGACTACCTGATCCCAAAACCATTTGACCCCCGTTTGATGGGGATCGTCGCTGGATCGGTCGCCGGGGCCGCAATGGAAAGCGGTGTCGCCGAACGCCCGGTAGCTGACCTTAATGCCTACAAAGCCGATCTGGACAGTTCCGTATTTAAGTCGGCCTTTATCATGCGACCGGTGTTTGAAGCGGCCAGATCGGCGGTGCGCCAGATTGTCTTTGCCGAGGGCGAAGATGAGCGGGTGTTGCGTGCTGCCAATGCCATGCTGGAGGAAGGGGTTGATCGCCCGGTCCTGATCGGACGCCCTGAAGTTGTGGAACGTCGAGCCAAAATTGCAGGCCTTCCGATCCGGCCCGGGCGCGACTTTGACATATGTAATCCCGAAAACGACCCCCGCTACCGGGAGTACTGGGAGACCTATCATGGACTCATGGAACGCCGGGGGGTAACCCCAGATCTGGCCAAGGCAACCATGCGTACCAATGCCACGGCGATTGCCGGGATCATGGTGCATCGCGGTGAAGCCGACGCCGTCATATGCGGCACATTCGGCCAGTACCTCTGGCATCTGAACTATTTGCAGGACATCCTGTCGGGTGGCAAATTACATCCTGTGGCTGCCTTGTCGATGATGATCATGGAAAACGGCCCGTTGTTTATCGCCGATACCCATGTTCACCCCGAACCCAATGCTGCCCAGATCACAGAAACCGTTGTTGCCGCCTCGCGGCATGTGCGGCGCTTTGGGCTGGACCCGCATATCGCCCTATGTTCCAACTCGCAGTTTGGCAACCTTGCATCAGAGAGCGGTCGGCGAATGCGAGGCGCGCTGGAGATGCTCGACAGCATGGAACTGGATTTCGACTATGAAGGTGAGATGCACACCGACGCCGCACTTGACGTTGACCTGTGCCAGCGGGTTTTCCCGAACTCCAGGCTGAAAGGGCCAGCCAACGTTCTGGTTTTTTCCAATACTGATGCTGCCAGCGCGGTGCGCAACGTCCTGAAAACCACTGCGGGGGGGCTGGAAGTCGGACCGATCCTGATGGGAATGGGAAACAAGGCGCATATCGTAACTCCTTCGATCACCGCAAGGGGGCTTCTAAATATTGCAGCACTGGCCGGAACCACAGTGCAGCAATACGGGTAGAACCGAAAAAGCGAAAAGGACTTGAGATAATGGGATACAGTGAGATTTACCAGAGCTGCCAATCGGATCCGGAAGGGTTCTGGATGGGGGTAGCCGACGCAATTGACTGGGTGGAAAAACCGTCAAAAGCGCTGTTTGACGAAAACGCACCGCTATATGAGTGGTTTTCTGATGGCGTGGTGAACACCTGCTATAACGCGGTGGACCGGCATGTGCAGGCGGGCCGCGGCGATCAGGTTGCGATCATTTATGACAGCCCGATCACCGGAGCCAAGGACAAGATCACTTATGCCCAGTTGCTGGACATGGTGGCGCGTCTTGGCGGGGCTTTGCAGGCCAAGGGCGTCGAAAAGGGCGACCGGGTGGTGATTTACATGCCGATGGTGCCAGAGGCGCTTGTTGCCATGCTGGCGTGTTCGCGGATAGGGGCGGTGCATTCTGTGGTGTTCGGTGGATTCGCAGCTAACGAATTGGCCACCCGCATCGACGATGCGACCCCAAAAGCGATCATTGCCGCCAGTTGCGGGATCGAGCCGGGCAGGGTGGTTGCCTACAAGCCGCTGTTGGACGAAGCAATCAACCTGTCCGCCCACAAGCCGGACTTTACTGTGATCCTCCAGCGCGAGCAGCAGTCCGCAGAGATGACTGAAGGTCGCGACTATGACTGGCATGGGGTGCAGGAAGGCGTGGAGCCGGTACCCTGCGTACCGGTGAACGGCAACCATCCGGTATATATTCTCTATACCTCGGGCACCACCGGCCAGCCCAAAGGCGTGGTGCGGCACACAGGCGGCCATCTGGTAGCTCTAAACTGGACCATGAAGAACCTTTATAACGTTGAACCGGGCGAGGTGTTCTGGGCCGCCTCTGACGTAGGCTGGGTCGTTGGACACAGCTATATCTGCTATGCCCCGCTCATTCACGGCAACACAACGCTGGTCTTTGAGGGCAAGCCTATTGGCACGCCTGACGCGGGTACGTTCTGGCGGGTAATTTCCGAACATGACGTCAAGGTTCTCTTCACAGCGCCGACAGCTTTCCGGGCCATCAAACGCGAAGACCCGGCTGGCGTACAGGTCGGGAAGTACGACTTGTCCTGTCTGCGCGCGCTGTTCCTAGCGGGCGAACGGGCTGACCCGGACACAATCGAATGGGCTCAGAATCAACTAGGCGTGCCGGTGATCGACCACTGGTGGCAGACCGAAACCGGCTACGCTATGGTCGCCAACCCGATCGGGATAGAAGAACTGCCGATTAAACTCGGCTCGCCCACAGTGCCGATGCCGGGATTTGATGTGCAAATCCTTGATGAAGGCGGCCACCCGATGCCGGCCGGTGAACTTGGTGCAATTGCGGTAAAACTGCCGCTGCCCCCGGGCACCCTTCCGACTTTGTGGAACGCTGAGGCGCGCTATCACAAATCTTATCTCGAGGCTTTCCCTGGCTATTACGAGACCGGCGATGCTGGCTACAAAGACGAAGACGGCTACCTCTACATCATGGCGCGCACAGATGACGTGATCAACGTCGCGGGCCACCGCCTGTCTACCGGTGCAATGGAAGAGGTGCTGGCCAGTCACCCCGACGTCGCTGAATGTGCGGTGATCGGCGTGGCTGACTCGCTGAAAGGACAGGCGCCGCTGGGGTTCCTGTGTCTGAATGCAGGAACCGAGAAACCCAACAATGTGATCGAAAAGGAATGCGTGACCCTTTTGCGTGAAAAGATCGGGCCGGTGGCTGCCTTCAAAATTGCCTGCGTGGTTGACCGGTTGCCAAAAACCAGGTCGGGCAAAATCCTGCGTGGTACAATGGTGAGTATTGCCGATGGTAAACCTTACAAAATGCCCGCAACAATAGATGACCCGGTCATCTTGACAGAAATTACCGCAGCACTGGCCGGGCTCGGTTACCCAAATGCCAACTGATCAACCGCAATATAATGCAAGCGGGGGCGACCGCGACTCTCTGAGTTCCGACTGGACACTTTCATTTTTGAGCTGGTTTTACGAAGGCGTTTCCCCATTAGCTTGATACAAGTTGATGGTGAAATCACCGGTCGCTGATGACGATAACGTGGAGGCTTGGGGTTTCACCTGGGGTTCGGATTAAGAGCATCGTTATCTAGCGCTTACTCGCGAAAGTTGTTGCGAATTGCAATTGGTTCTGCAATTCAGTTCATTATGTGGGGCGCCCCGGCGCGATTACTCTGGGTAAGGTGAATTCTTGTGGCATAAAAATAGCAGATAGTCCGGTATTGTAGGGGTGCAGGGATGAATAATTTTACAAAGTTTTTCGCAGTGATTGCTGCATTTTCCTTTTTGTGTAGCGCAGGTTTGGCAGAAACGATCTTAACTGTTCGGGTCAAACAGATCGGGCAGGCGGATCTGATCGCTGAGTATTCGTTGGCGGATATGCAAGCCATGCGTCAGCACACCATTGTGACGGCAAACGAATTCGTCGACGGCAAGCAGGAGTTTCAGGGCCCATTGGCCAGGGACATTCTTGTAAATCTGAATGCGCAGGATGCAAAAGTGGCTCGGTTGACAGCCGCTAATGACTACTCAGTAGAAGTCCCTGTCGAAGAGTTTTTCCACTACGACGCAGTGCTGGCGCTGCAAATGGGCGGACAACAACTTTCCCGAAGAGACAAGGGGCCGATCTGGGTCATATACCCGATGAGCGAGCACAAAGAACTGCAAGACCCGGTTTATAACAACAGGTTGATCTGGCAGCTTGTTGAAATGGAGATTGAGTGATCACTACGTCCAACGTGATCAGAGGGCTGGTGCTGGCAATTATCGCGGCCGGTATCCTGGCGGCTGGGAGTGCTTTTTTCTTCGTCCGCTCTGATGTCGATGCCATGAGGGAGGAAAGCAGGGAAAACCTGTTGTGGTCTTCTTCCCAGCTGGAGATTGAGTTTTTTAGATTTCAGGAAACCTTGGCCCGGTTTGGTCTTCCCGGCTTTGATGTCGATGAGCGGGACGTGAATGACCGCTTCGATATTCTTTGGAGCCGGGTGAATTTGTTTCAACAGGGGGAAGTGGGGCGCCGCCTGAAATCCTACCCCGAGACGGGCAACACGTTAAGCAGCCTCTTTGTTACGCTCCAGGCTCAGGAAAACGCGGTGGTGAGTTTGAAACCGGGTGATCCGGACACTAAAACTCGGGTTTTGGCTGCGTTCAGGCAACATGAGGTGCCATTACGGCGCTTCAATCGTGACATTTTACACGGTGAAGAGAAGCGCGCAGCAGGGTTGCGTGAGGAACTATATGACAGTTCAGCAATGTTGGCCTGGTTAAGCGCTCTTGCCGTAACGGCCTCTGTTGCTCTGATTTATTTCTTTGGCGCTGAAACCCGCAGGTCTCAGGCAATGGCAAGTGAAAACCGGCGTTTGTTTCAAATCGCTCAAAAAGCCAATCAGACAAAATCCCGATTTCTAACCATGATGAGTCACGAGTTGCGGACACCGATGAACGGAATACTTGGAATGATTGCCCTTGCCAAACAGCATGGGACTTCAAGCCAGCAGGATCGTTTGCTTGATCAGGCGACAGAATCCAGCAAGCAAATGAACGATATGCTAACGGATATTCTCGACTTCGCGTCTTTGGAGGACGCAAACCTGAAGCTTTCAAGCAAACCGTTTAACCTAAATCAGTTGCTGGACAAAACTTCGCAATCACTAGAACCCCTGGCGCGGCGGGAAGGAATTGACTTTAACATAGAAATCGCTCCGGAATGTCCTGGGCATTTGTTAGGTGATGCCCGACGGTTGCGCCAGTCGATCGTGCATCTGGCTGATTACCTGGCCGAAACTGCAGGGACAAAATCCATAACCCTGAAGGTTGATTATCAGGACGGGGCATTACAGATACTGCTGTCCTATGTGTATGGCGATGATGACAGTGATTGGCAGCCGACACTAATTCTGGGCGAAGTGGAGCGGGGCAAAGACCGGTTCGCCACCGACGCACTTGGTCCGGCTGTCGCAAGGGGGTTTATCAAAAAAATGGGAGGCGGCATTCGTTTGCATTGCCCAGACCCCGCAAAAGAGCAGGTGGCAATTCTGGTAACAATACCAATGCAGACAAGCCAGATATCAAAAGTACTGGTGCGCATTGAAACAAATTCCGCGGCTCTGACTGCAATCTGCAAAAGCGCAATGGCAGGTGATCAGGTGGAGTTCTACAATCAGGGTTCCGAAGCGGTCGTAAATGCCGTTGTCATTGAAAGTGGATCAGAAAGTGAAAGGGAAACCTTCAGTCGCATGAAGGTGCTATACCCAGATGCGACAATGGTAGCTCTGGGCTCACCTATTCACCCGGATTTGTTTGATGACGTAATCTCTTTACCAATAAACGTTGAAGCTGTCCGCGGAGCCCAATACTTGCGCCAAAAAGCCTGAAGATTGCCGCTTGCGTGGGGTCTGCAGAGTTCATGCTGATGAAGGCACCCCTTGCGGCTCATCGCGCTGAAATGGGCTACAAGAATGCGGCGACGTGCCTTTTAGTAAAGGGGCTGTCTGTTTCATGCCATCACCACTGCAATCACTGATTAAACGCCGCACTCTCTAAGTAACTCATGAATTGACTAATTGCTTTGCACCTCAACCTATGAGGGTCTATGATTGTTTGAACGGCTATTGGGGTGACCGACGTATATGGGCCAAAATAATTCAAATGGTTCTGCCAGTAAGCGTGACCAGAACGATATTTCCGAAATGGATTCCGCTGCTTTGTTGTCTCATGACCTTCGGTCGGCTGTCTCCGATATTATAGGTGGCCTTCAGTTGCTCGATTTGAGCGGACTGGATGAGGGAAATCGGCGCCAGGTCGAACGGATTTCGGCCTCTGCCGGGCTGTTGTACCGGTTGCTTGAAAAATCCACGAGTTCCGACAGCGGGGGCGAACTGGCGGCCGACTGGCACAGGGCTACGCCAATAAAAATCTCCGAGCTTCTGGACACCTTGGAAAAACGTTGGAGCGCCCGGGCGGGTGAAAAAGGAATTTCGCTCGAGTTCCGGTTGGAAACCGAACCGGGTTTCTTACTGAACTGTAGCCGACTGCCGTTGGAACGGCTGCTTGCAAATGTCCTCGACAATGCGATTAAAAACACTGACGAGGGCAAAATATCTGTGATTTCGTCAGCACAAGACAGTTCCTGTGTGCGATTTGATGTCCAGGACCAGGGCCCGGGATTCAGTCAGGACGCCCTTGATAAGTTGTTTTCTTTTGGTGGTCGTCCGGTTCGCTCAGAAAAGCCGGGGTCTGGGATGGGGCTTTTCATCGCGCAGCAGATGGTGTGGCGCTTGAACGGAACGATAACTGTACAAAACACATCCGAAGGGGCGTTGGTTCGGATCGTTTTGCCCTTGCAAGATGACGGGGCAACTTCAGATCGTCCAGTAGTTTTATCAGCCCAGCAGCCCCAACAAAGACTGGCAGGCATGTGCGTTTTGCTGGCTGAAGACAACAAGACCAACCAGATCGCCGCTGGCCAGATGTTGCGGACTTTGGGTGCGGAAGTCTCAGTTGCCGCCGATGGGGTGGAGGCCTGGAACCTCCTTGAAAGGCAGACCTTTGATTTCGCGGTGCTCGATATCGAAATGCCGCGAAAGTCCGGACTTGAACTGATCCGTGATATCCGCGCCAGAACGGACGCCATGGCGAGGATACCGCTTATCGCGCTAACCGCTTACGTCATGCGTGAACATCGCGAACGTATTCTGGCAAGTGGCGCCGACGGGATTATCGCAAAGCCACTTATGGACATCGACGATTTTGGTGAATCGATTGAATACATTTTGGGTATTCCAGCTCACATGCCAGCAAATACCAGACAGGAAGTCGCTGAACCGCCATCTGGGCCAGTTGATTTGAACGTCTACAATTCTTTGCGCAAAACGATAGGCACGGAGGCATTTTCAGAATTACTGGAAAAACTTCTGGATGATCTGAGCATGGTTAAGGATCGGCTGCAAAGCGCATTTGCAAACCGGGACGTCAACAAGGCAAGAACCGCCAGCCATGTTATGATATCCTTGGCCGGGGCAATAGGGGCCACCCGCCTGCAAGAGGTCGCCCAATCTTTGAACACTGCCGCAAATGATGGAGATGGCTGGAAATTATCGGATTTTGAGTGCAGAAGTCTGGAACTTCTGGGTGAACTTACGGTATTTCTGGAAACTGCGCTTGGAGAGCAAAAAGAGGACTAAATGCCGGAACCTGTGTTGCTAATCGAAGATACTCCATCCCTTCAGATGGTGTATGAGGCGATCCTGAACAAGTCCGGTTATAAGGCGGATTGTGCAAATAACGCTGCCGAAGGCGCAATACTATTTCGAAAAAACGGGCACAAGATTATTCTGCTCGATCTTCTTCTCCCGGATCGTGACGGACTTGATCTGATGGCCGACCTGCTGGCCCTTAACTCACGAGTGAAGGTCATCGTGATTACTGCCAATGGATCAATCAACCGCGCAGTGGCCGCGATGCGGGGTGGGGCATTTGATTTCCTGGTCAAACCATTTGATGAACAAAGGCTGATCTCTTCCGTGCGAAACGCAATTGTCGATCTTGGGCCATCTGCCCTGAGCAACGCAAGCATCGAAGTATCCGAAACCGGGTTTCAGGGGTTCACTGGCGTTTCACCGGTTATGCAGGACATCTACAAGAAAATTGCCAGCATCGGCCGGTCAATGGCGACGGTTTTTATTTCTGGGGAAAGCGGCACTGGCAAAGAATTATGTGCCGAGGCTATTCATGCAGTTTCTAACCGGGCTTCGGGCCCGTTTGTCCCTTTGAATTGCGGGGCGATTCCAGCCGATCTGCTGGAATCCGAAGTGTTTGGCCACCTTAAAGGTTCCTTTACTGGAGCTATCGCTGACAAAATCGGCGCAGCGGCAGCGGCAGACGGGGGAACGCTGTTTCTTGATGAAATCTGCGAAATGGACATGGCGTTACAGACGAAGCTGCTAAGGTTCCTGCAGACGTCAACGATTCAACCGGTTGGGTCTGTCAGCCCGCGCAAAGTCGATGTGCGGATCGTTTGCGCAACCAACCGCGATCCCTTTGAAGAGGTTGCCGCCGGGCGCTTTCGAGAAGACCTGTTTTACAGGTTGCACGTCGTGCCGATTCACTTGCCAAACCTCAGAAATAGGGGCGAGGATGCCCTGCTGATCGCAAAAGCCGCACTTCAACGGTTTTCTCGGGAGGAGGGCAAGAAATTCAACCGCCTCAGCGGAGACGTAACTCGGGTCTTTGCTGCCCATCCCTGGCCTGGAAACGTTCGCCAGCTACTGAATGTTTTACGAAATGCTATCGTTTTGAACGACGGTGAGGTGGTGGAACTGAAAATGCTGGCACCAGAATTTTTGGCTGCTTTAAGTTCCCATATGAACGGAGCAACCAAAGCTGCGCCAGATAAGCCCCCCCCCGAGGCAACGGCACCCAGCCAGGAATCCGCAATTGAAGCCCTGCTTTCATCACGTCAAACCCTGGCGCAACTGGAACGGGACATAATAGAAGCCACGATTGAAAAATACGGTGGCTCCGTGCCACGGGCGGCCCGACATCTTGATTTGTCACCCTCAACGATTTACCGCAAGCGCGAAAGCTGGGACGAGAAATAACCCGACCAGCAATGAAAATGCTCTGGTGGTGCTTCGTTCGGGGCATCAAAAACCGGCGCTTGGTTGCGCGCCAAAGCGCAATGAGCCTAATCTGAAAAAAAATGAAGCGTTTCTACATCAACATATCGCAAGCTAATGTAGAAACCTTCTAGGCCCATTCACTCCCAGCAAATGACGCGATGCATGGCTACAGTTCCACAACATAGAGGCGACACATCAATATATAGCTTTACTACAAGGCAATAAATATGCAGTTTGTCTGTGTCCAGCGTGCAGACTGGGATGCTACTGCAGACCAGCACGTGAGCAACTCCTGCGTGACCACGACCATGATGGTGCTGGCAAGAGCGCAGCGTACCAACAAGCCTTTTTGGGGAGGGCTCAATGCGAATTCTGATGGGTGCATTTTTGATGGCTTGTTTAGCGGTCTCTTCAGTCGGGCCCGCCGGTGCTAAAACCATTCGTGAGGTCGGATCACCAGCTGAAACACCTCCCGAAAGTTATCAGGGCAAACAATATGTTGACAGCCGCGGCTGTGTTTTCATCCGCGCCGGGTACGGCGGTCAGGTTACGTGGGTTCCGCGGGTCAATCGCAAACGCGAGGTTTATTGCAGTAAGGAAAACAAACCGTCTTTGTCGCACTCACAACTTGCCGCCCTTGGCAGCACGCCGGTTATTGTCAAAACAGAGCCGGTGATAAAAACCCCAACCTCGGTGGCTGCCACGACAAAGAGCACGACCACTGTAGCATCCGCCGCCACGAAACAAACAATCACAAAGCGTAAGCGTCGCAGCGTGGGCGCGTCAACGCGGCAGGACGCCCAGGCAACCGCCTTAAACCGACGTGCTGGAACTCGTCACCGTGTGGTGCAGCGGAACCTGACAATCGCCGCTGTGACTGTTGATCCTGATGTAACAGCAGCAGGAGACGCTCAGATGGAAAAAATCTGGACAAATACCGTGCCCCGCAGACTGATTGTCCGCCGGGTTGGTGTAAAAGCCAGTAACTGATGGTCTCCTGGTCGCCACCGGAAAATCTGACCGGACTGTTTCCGTGTCATGTCATCGCTTCCAGGCGAATTCTGGCAATCTGATGCAGCTGGTTCAGCGCGTTGCGAAATTCCGTCGCTCTGTCGTGTTCAATCCGCTTGCGAAACTCATCCAGAAGCTGTTGCCGGGTTCGATCCCTGACAACAACGATGTATGGAAAGCCGAAAGCTTCCCGGTACTGTTTGTTCAAGGACAAAAAGGCATCAAACTGGTGTTGTGAACAATACTCAAGCCCAAAATTTCCCTGCTCCTCGGGCAGACCAGCAACGGCAATACGTTCGCCTAAGTCCGGCTGGGCGCGCAGCAGGGTGAGCTGCAACTCCATCGGCTGGGATTCAACAACCGCAGCCATCGGGCCGGCAACGTCAACAGGTGATGCCGGTGCGTTCTCGCCCTGATCAAAGAGCCTTTCAGCGATCCAGGGGCTGAATTCATACACACCGCCGAATTTGGCTACAAAGGCCTCCCTTGAGGTTTTGGTTGTCATGCCGCTTATCCTCTTTGGCACAATTTGAGGCTTTCCGCTCCGAAAATGCAAGGGTAGGTTTGCACGAGAGTGGTTCAGGTTCAAACTGTTCAGATTGAACCTGAACCATCGATCTAAGTTTCTGGTGTGGCTGCGTTTCTGGTTTCGCTTGTGTTTCAATCAAACCCAGAAACGCTCTAGGACATATTCAAAAGGAGTGGCGTCTTGGGTTCTACGGTGATTAAAAACAGCCAAGTTATTGTGACGATGGATGGCAAGCGTCGTGAACTGCCCGGCTGTGATCTGTTAGTTGATGGGGGGGTGATTTCTGCAATTGGCCCCGATCTTGAGGGCGATCAGGTGTTGAATGCATCTGGATGTGTGGTCACGCCGGGTTTGGTAAATACCCACCACCATCTGTATCAGACTCTGACACGCGCGGTTCCCGGTGGGCAGGATGCCTTGTTGTTTGGCTGGTTGAAGACGCTATATCCGATCTGGGCCCGAATGGGCCCGGAGGAGGTTTTTGTCTCTGCTCAGGTCGGGCTGGCCGAATTGGCGCTGTCGGGCTGCACGATGTCCTCTGATCACCTTTACATGTTCCCAAACGGAGCGCGGCTTGAGGATACGATTGAAGCTGCGAAGACCATCGGAACCCGTTTTCATGCAACCCGTGGGGCAATGTCGATCGGTGAAAGCGACGGTGGCTTGCCCCCGGATGCACTGGTCGAACGGGAAGAAGATATTCTGAATGACTCGATCAGGGTGGTCGATGCCTTTCATGACGCAAGAGAAGGCTCGATGACACGGGTCGGACTGGCCCCTTGTTCGCCGTTTTCTGTCAGCCGGGAACTGATGCGCGACGCAGCGCTTTTGGCGCGAGACAAGGGCGTGATGCTGCACACCCACCTGGCAGAGAACGACGAGGATATTTCTTACAGTCTTGAAAAATTCGGCTGCCGTCCAGGACAATATGCCGAAGATCTCGGCTGGACCGGCGATGATGTCTGGCACGCCCATTGCGTGAAACTGGATGCGCAGGAAATCGACCTCTTTTCCCGAACAGGTACCGGCGTGGCGCACTGCCCGTGCTCCAATTGCCGCCTTGGTTCCGGCATTGCTCCGGTACGTCAGATGCGCGATGCGGGTGTGAAAGTGGCGCTTGGGGTGGATGGGTCTGCGTCAAACGACGCTGGCCACCTGATGGACGAAGCCCGCCACGCGCTGTTGCTGCAGCGGGTGAAGAACGGGGCCGATGCCATGTCCGCCCGCGAAATGTTGGAAATTGCAACCCTTGGCGGGGCAAGGGTGCTGGGCCGGTCGGAATGCGGCTCGCTTGAGGTCGGAAAACGCGCTGACATCGCGGTTTGGGATATGGGTGGCATCACTGCCGCGGGTAACTGGGACCCAGTGGCCGCCCTGGTGCTGACCGGGCCGCATAACGTGCGGAACTTGTTTGTCGAGGGCAGGGCGGTTGTTTCGGATGGACAACTGACCGGAGTGGAACTTGGTGCTTTGATTGAGCGGCAGAACCGGTTGGCCCTGCGTTTGCTGGATTAGAGACCCTGTCGAGACATCAGGTTAGTGTTAATAAAATCACGAAACCCGCAAATCCAAGAGACCCGGCGATTCCCAAATAATAGATGGCCCGAACAAAGCCGCCTATCTTGTTTCGCCGAAGGGCCATCACAACAAAACTTGTCACCGCCGCCATTGCCAGACCGGCAACCAAGCCGGACTCAAAGTCGTAGTAAATCCTGCCTCCGTCACCCCAGGAGCGATAACCCAGAAATGAAATTCTGTTAGCGTCAAAGAAAGCAGTAATGCCGGTCGCCATCGCTCCAGCAATTACAATCCAGATCAGGCAAAATACCAGACCACTGAATGCTGATCGTTGTGTGGAGCGTGGGTGCCGGGTTCTGTTGTGAGAACTTGCCACGGCCGCCTTTTCTACTTTGGGAGCTGATGGTTGCCATGGCGCAGGTTTGGGCTGGTACGGTTGTTCTTTGGCTCCAATTTCGCGATTTTGGGCTGGCGCTGGCTCAGACTTTTGCGCTGGTTCCGGCGGAGCGTCGGTGATCCTGAACCACTCACCTGTGAACGGCCCGGGCGCAAGATCATCGATCACCAGGCGGTCCAGCAATTTTCGGTGTCTCAAATCCTGAGTGCTCAGTTGTCCGTTTGTCCCGGTTTGCAATATCCTGGCTGCGTGTCCGGTGATATGCGCGTCGATCAGCTCCTTGTCCGACCATTCCAGCACAATGGCCCGGATTTTAGCCCGCAGTTCCTTGTCCGGTTCGGCCCCTGAATGGCTGATGGCCACGTCACCTTGTATATCCAGTCCGCTTTCGGTGGGTTTTTGCTTGTGAAACCTGACCACTTGTTTTTGCACGTATTTTGATAATTCATTCAAAGTTATCGTGCCGTCACGGTTGGTGTCCGCGTTTCCGCCAAGACCATCAACAAGCCATCTTGTCAGTACACTCAGGCCGCCCTGCGCATCTTCCTCTGCCAGATCAAGCGCCCCTGCGGCCATCAATACATAGGTGCCGGTCCCCCGCGCAAACTCAGAGACCCGGTCGCGGACCTGATCCTCAGCACCCTTCCATTGACCGGCAAAGGCCCCGGCGTGACAGCAATCCAACACGACAGCCTTCTTGCTTGTACGGGCCTTTCTGATCAGGTCCCGGACATCGTCGGACTTTACACCGGTCGCCTCCAGTTGATCGACTTCAGTATTGCTGGCCGCAAGGTATAACTTGCCCTCGTCGTCGGTTTTGCCGTGGCCGGAAAAATAGATGAATACCAGATCATCACGCTGCGCCATATTCAGGATATTCTTAACGCCAATCAGGATTTCCCCGCGCGGCTTGTCTTTCAGCACTTCAACATGCGCAAAGGCTCCGTGTTTGGGATCCATCAGGACATCGCGAACGGCGTCCGCATCGTTGAGGGGGCACTGAAGAGAATGAAACCCGCTGTCTTTGTCGTAGGTACTGTTGGCGATCAGGATGCCGTATCTTGTTTCGGTCTGTTGATTGGGCATGAGTCTATGGCATTTTACTCTGCGTTCGTGCCAAGAAACTTGTGAATCATCGGCTCGGCAGCTTTGGCGGTTGTCGCATCAATTTCCATTTCCGTTCCATCGGCACGTTGTAGTTTGATTTTTATTCCCTTGTTTCGGTCAAAGTAGGCCTTCAGCATGTCAAATAACGCGACAGCCGTGCCACTGGTCATTGCTGAAATCAATAAAGTTCCGATAGAAATCACATCTCCCTTTTGATGGGCTTCCGCTTTTGCTTGCGGGAAATCCACTTCAGCGTCGGTGTATTTTAACAAGTCAGCGCGAAGCGACCGAGTGAGGTCCTGAAGCCTGGGCTCCGTCAGATCATCAGCCTGGATTCTCAACGTTAAGTTGGTCACGGGGAAAAAACCTCACAAAAAATTCTTCGAACCAGAAAAATGGAAACTTTTTACGCAAAATGTTGGAATAATTTTACTGCAGTTTGCCGTTTTTGGCAACTTTTAACGCGCCCAATCCAGGGATGCTGAGAGGGTTGTTGTATCGGTTCTGCAAAACTTGAGGCTAACAAGTCAGAAAAAAACCGCCCCGGAGGGCGGTTTTTGCGTAGCTTGAGGTTTGATCAATCCTCCTGTGGCAGCACCAGATTGAGCACAATCGCTATTAAAGCAGTCGGCAGCAGCCCGGAAACCGCCATGGTTTTTACAACACCTGGCAGGTATTGCACCGCCGTCGGCACGAGGTTTAGCCCCAGGCCCACGGACAGTGAGACCGCGATGATGATCATGTTGCGGCGGTTCATCTTAACTTCGGTCAGCATATTCAGACCTGCCGCAGCCACCATGCCGAACATCACGATCACGCCACCACCCAGCACCGGCAGGGGCATCGAGGCTATAACCGCGCCAATTTTCGGGATCAGACCACAGGCGATCAGCACAAGCCCGCCAATTGTCACCACATGGCGCGACATGATGCCGGTCATGCCGATGATACCGACGTTCTGGCTGAACGAGGTGTTGGGCAGGCCGCCAAACACCGCCGCCACCGCCGTTCCCAGACCATCTGCATATGTTGCGCCGGCGATTTCGTCATTTGTGGCATCGCGGCCAGCGCCTGCTTTGGTAGTGGCCGAGGTGTCGCCAACGGTTTCAATTGCGGAAACGATGCAGATTAAAACAACGGCTATTACGGCACCGATTTCAAACTGGAAGCCATAGGGCATCACTTGTGGGATAGCGACCCAGCCAGCTTTGCCAACCGAGCCAAAATTGACCATGCCAAGCGCCAGGGCCAACACGTAGCCGGCGATGAGACCAATCAGAATGCCCGAAGCCGACAAGATGCCTTTGCCCCAGAATTTCAGGCCCAAAGCAACAACTATCACCGTAAGGGCCACCGACCAGTGCATCAGTGAGCCAAAGCTTTCTGCTTCCATCTGAAATTTGGCGGCTCCGCCAGCGGAATATTTGATGGCGACCGGAATGAGGTAAAGGCCAATGGTCAGGATGACCAGACCGGACACCAGCGGTGGGAACAGAAACCGGAGCCTACCGATGACGGTTCCAAGAGAAAAGTGAAACAGGCCACCGATCAGACAGGCCGTCAGGGCCACTCCCAACCCTTGGGTTGCGGCGATTGCGGTTAAAACCGATACAAAGGCAAAACTGGTGCCCTGCATGATCGGTAACCGCGCGCCAACAGGCCCAAAACCGATGGTCTGAAACATTGTGGCGATGCCCGCAAACAGCATCGCCATCTGGATAAGATAAACCTGCTCGCCACTGCCAAAGGCCAGCCCAGCCGCACCCGCGACGATAATGGACGGCGTGACATTGGAGGCAAACATTGCAAGGACGTGTTGCAGCCCAAGCGGAATTGCCTGCGCCATGGGTGGCGTAACATTTGGGTCCGGGTTGGAGCTTATGGTTGCGTCTGTCATGGGTCTTCCCTCTATAGTTCCACACAGGTGCCTCTTATGGGCGGGCACTTTGAGCGAGGTATAGGAGTAATCCTAGCCCCGCAGGGGCAAGTTTCTCCTATATTTTGTGAAAATCAAGAGAAATTACACTATATATTGTGAAACAGTTTCCGGATTTCATAGAAAATCTGCACGGCCTGAGTGCGGGTTTCTAATAGTCCGCGTAGGATTTTTCCTCGACGATATTTGACCCCATTACGGTGTTGATCTCGCGTTTCAGAGCGGCCCGTCGATCATTTGTAACGTAAACTGCACGTGCTAAAGTTATGAAATCTTGATCAAAATTATTGACACGCTCGCAGTTTCTAATGTCGTCTTCAATATCCCAAAGTTCAGTATTGACCGTGAGCAGAGCTGCGGTGAGTTCAGGTATTTTTCCTTTCGCCGGAACGTGTCGGTCAGCAACCGCCTGAAGCAGATTATGTTCTGTCTTCACGTTTTCCAGTTTACGGGCGTCTGAAATTCGCATCAGTTTGATTTGCAAAATCGTCAGTTTGTCCAGCAATTCGCCGGGTGAAATGGGGGTTAATATATCACTCATCCATCCGCTTCCGATTTTATTCTGACAAGTTCGGAGATTTCCTCTCGCAAAAGATCAAACACACCCTGCCAGTCTCCGGGTTTTTCTTGCCTGATCAGGCGCATGCTTGGGTACCATGGGGTATGGTCATCAAACGGTTCGTACAGCCAGTAAGCCTCGCTGTGAAGCAGATTCCAGACCGGCAGGCCCATGGAGCCACCAATATGGGCAATCGCACTGTCCATAGTGACAACCAGATCAAGCTCGCGCATCATTGCTGCGCTGTCAGCAAAATCCCGATCATTGCCAGCGGCGTCAAGAATGATGCAGGAGGTTCCATCAGCATGGAAATCATCCAAAAGCGGGCCTTTATACAGCGAAAACATCTGAAGATTGGCAATGTCAGCCAATTGCAGGAGGGTTTTGTGATTAAACGAGCGTTTGTGATTTGCCCGGTAGGTTACGGACCCGGACCACAAAACGCCAAGTTTGAACTTCTCTGTGAACGGCGCAACGATTTCCCGGGCCCGGTCTACTGAGTCCTGAGGCAATGAGAGCGGTGCGGGCGGCCGGACGGTGTCAAGTACCGTTCCGAGCCACCGGGGCAAGTCCATCATCGGAGCCCAATAACTGCAATCGGCAATCTCGGAGTTGGTTTCCGGGACGGCATCAACCCCCGGCAGGCCGGCAAATACCCGGCGCAAAGGTGGTTTGCAGGCAAACTTCACAACACATCCAAGTGCCTTTAGCGGCTCAAAGAACCGGGCCATGAGAACGGTATCTCCAAACCCCTGTTCTGGTGTGACAAGAATGGTTTTCCCCTTAAGATCTTCGCCCTGCCATTGAGGAAACGTAAATTCTGGCGGTGAAATTTCATCGCCCTGCCAACGCCAATGAAAATTTTTGAAACCTTCCGGGTAGTTGCCCCGCGACAATTGGCAGAACGACAACTGGATGTGCAATTCCGCATTGTCCGGGTGTGCCTTGAGCGCCTTTTTTATCTCCGTCTCGGCTTCCAGGTGTTGCCCCAGTGCGCGAAGGCATTTGGCCAGAGTTACGTAGTTTTCGACCTTGCTTGGCGCCAGACGAAGCGCCCTGCGCCGCATCTCAAGTGCGTCCTCGATTTCGCCCGCATCATAGAGCGCGTTCGAGGCATTGTTCAGAATGCTCTCGGATGTGGCGTCCAGGGAAACTGCGCGCCGCTGGCATGCCGCGGCCATTTCAAAGTTCTTTTCCGTTCTGAACAGTGCGCCAAGGTTTGACCAGAAGATGGCGTCTTCGGGTTGGTGCGCCAAATACCGACGGTACAATTTTCGCGCGGTTCCAAGATCTCCGTTCTGATGATGTTGCAATGCCGCCGCGCGCAATTCGCCGAGGGTTTCATACGCCGGGGTATTGGTTTGAGTGTCTGCCATCTGGTGGATATGGAATGCCTTCGCGTCTGTCTGCCCGGGGTAAACCGTACCGCCCGGTTGTGCCCAAGTAAACAGGGGGCAACGCGCAACTTGGCGTTGTTGCCAATGGCATAGCTGATATACATTGCCCCAAACGAGGACCAGGATGACAGAACAGCTCCAACTAGACACGGAGAATTCAGACCGCGCCTATGAAATAGACGCTGATGCGATAGAATTGATTCTCGATGCGGTGGAGGACGGGGATCGTGACCACCTGATCGACCTGCTGGACCCCCTCCACGCTGCCGATATTGCCGACCTTCTGGAGCAAGTTTCATCAAAGGAACGGGGGGCGTTGCTGGCTCTTTGGGGTGACGCGATTGAAGGCGTTGTTCTGTCTGAGGTCGACGAGGGCTTGCGCGCAGAAGTCTTTGAGCAAATTCCGGACGAAGTTGTTACCGAGGCTGTCCGGGCTTTGGAAACCGATGACGTTGTCGATCTGGTCGAAGACATGGAAGGACCCCAGCAGGTACGGGTGCTGGAGGCTCTGGAGGATGCGGATCGGGTCGCTGTCAAACAATCCCTGCAATACCCCCAGGACACTGCAGGGCGCCTGATGCAGCGCGAACTGGTCATGGCTCCGCCGGACTGGACGGTGGGTCACGCCATTGATTACATGCGCGGCGAAGCGGACTTGCCGGAAAATTTCTACAACGTCCTGATCGTCGACCCGCGCCTGCAGCCGATTGGCAAGGTTGCGCTTTCGACCCTGATGGCCAAACCGCGGGCAACCGTGCTTGCCGATATCATGGACGAGGATTTCCGCGTCATTCCAGCCAGCCAGAGCCAGGAAGACGTGGCTTATGCCTTTAATCAGTACCACATGGTTTCTGCCCCGGTTGTGGATCAGGAAGGCAGGCTGGTTGGCATCATCACCATCGACGATGCGATGGATGTGCTGGACGAGGAAGCCGAGCAGGATATCAAGCTGCTGGCCGGTGTTGGCGATGAAAGCCTGACTGACAACGTCTTTGACACAACCCGGCAACGGTTTCCCTGGCTTGCGGTAAACTTGCTGACCTCAGTTCTCGCTTCAGTCGTCATCGCACAGTTTTCCTCCACTATTGAGGCGCTGGTCGCACTAGCCGTCCTGATGCCTATCGTGGCTTCGATGGGCGGCAATGCGGGCACCCAGACGCTCACAGTTACGGTTCGCGCTTTGGCGACCAAAGACCTTACCCCGGCCAATGCGTGGCGGGTTATTCGGCGCGAAGTCATTGTTGGGCTGATGAACGGCTGCGTATTTGCCCTAATTATCGGTGGTGTCGGCATCGTATGGTATGGCAGCCCGATGCTTGGGTTGGTTTTGGGGATGGCGATGGTGGGCAACCTGATTGTTGCGGGTCTTGCCGGTATTCTCGTGCCAATCGGACTGGACAAGATCGGAATCGATCCGGCGCTAGCTTCCGGCGCATTTGTAACAACAGTTACTGATGTGGTTGGTTTCTTTGCGTTTCTGAGTTTGGCTGCAACCATCCTCCTTTGACCAAAAAAGTCAGGGCATCCGCAAAACCTTGTCCTTGCTGCCTTTGCGAATCCGCACAGAGCTTTCGCCTATGGCCGAAACTTTCCAGCCACTCAGCTTGTCGCCCTTCTTGACCTTCAGATAGCGCCCCGAGGGCATTCGCACCAATGCGCGGCGGGCATTGGGAGTGCCAAACACGCCGACAAGGCTCATTTTCTTCTTGTTGAACCGGCCCTTTTCTGTGGCGGCTTTGGCAACGGTGGTGGCGGTTGGTCCGGGAGCCGGGCGCGCAGTGCCTTTTGCAGCATCTGGTGTGATCGCGGTGGCAGTTGAGGGTTCCTCTTTGATGCTGGGGGCGATTGTAGCCAGTCTGGCAGGGCGTGTTTTGGGCACAAGGCTCTTGGCGACGGCAAGTTTCGTGGCGCTGTCGAGCGTATTTTCTGAAGGCTCCTGCGGTTCTGTGACCTCCTCGGAGACCTGCACCGGAACTTTCAGGCTTGCCGGGCGTTTCTTGGACCGGAAACCACCAAGCGCGGGGTCAGCCAGGGCCAGAAGACCGTCAATTTTCGGCACATCAAAGATTATCAGGGTGTCGGGGCGGATTTTGGCCTTTTGGCCGGCAAGTGACGGGTCAGCAAGCGCCAGAAGTGACGGTTCCGCTGCTTCTTCTTCCTGGGTGGGTTCGGTTACTTCCTCAACAGCTTCTACCGGTTCATCCGTCGTTTCCGGCGGCGGCTCTTCGGCCAGCTCCGCCAGAACCGCTTCAGGCACCAGCCCTTCCGGCCGTGGTCGGGCCCGGAATTCCGCCAATGGATCTGGTGGCGGGCTCAAGTCCGGGCGTGCCGGGGGTAATTGTTGTGGGCGACCGGAGAAAATGAGAATGTTCTCAGGGCCCAATGTCCCTTCGGGTGTCGGCGTCAGGGTCCCGGGTTCTGCGTCAACAAGTGAAGGTGGGGGTTCGGGCGGGTCCGCTGGCAGCATCGCATCGAGCGGGGGTGTTCCATGGCCCGCCTGTGGCTTGGGCAACTGGCTTAGTGACGCCTCAGTTTTGCTGATATCCGGCGCTGTCAGCGCTGCCAGAATAATCGGGGCTTCCTGTTGTGTGGCGGGAAGCCCTGAAATCGACATCGCGCTTTGGATGACCTCGACAACTTCATCGCTCAGTTCGACCTCGGGCAGGTCCCGGTGCGCCTCCACCAGTTCGAGCTTGTCAGTTTTATTGGCTGAGGAAGCACCGTGGTACCCCGGCAGCGAAATGTTTTTGTCCGGCACCACCCGTGCCAGCCGTTTTAGATTAGCCGCTGAGCGCGGTTGGGCATCTTCAATAACAAGATCTGGGTAGGGGGTGGTGCTTGGGGCTGCGAGGGCTGCGAGCAGCGTTGCCGGATCGTTGGGTGGTTGATCGGAGGGTGCGATTTCTGCTTCGGGCTCCTCGATCTGTGCGGTCTGCTCCTTGGGTAAAGGATCAACCGCCGCCAGCACTGCTTCACTCTGTTCAGGCTGGATCTCGGTAACTTCGGGTGGCGCATCGGCCGGTGCCAGAAATGTACTGTATCCAAAATACCCAATTGTCAGGCCAATGGCTGCCGCTGCTGCAATCCGGCTGATGAGCGGCATTTTGGAAGGTTTTGGCGGGTTGATATAAAACCGTGGTTCGCCCGGAAACTCCCGGCTGCCGTATTGTGTTGTGTAATAGACCGGCTGAAAGCCGTGAGTGTGTGCAAATTCCTCTGCCTCTTTCAGCGTCTTTTTGGCGACGACCGCAACCGGGGCCATGTTTCCGACCCCCTTGGGCCCCAGGTCATAGGACACCTCGTTAAACGCGTAGGGTGTCAGGTCCGTTATCAGTTTTCGTGCATGAGATTCTGCGGCATCCCCCTCGAACACCCCAAGTTTCAGCCGGGACATCATGACTTCGCTGCGCGGAATCCGGACAACGGTATGAAGGGCATTGCCGTGCATTGAAACCGCGCGGCCCTGCAGGGTTTTCATTTCCTCGGGCAGGTTTGGATCGCTGAGCGTAACCTCTCCAAAAACCGTCCACCCGGCATTCCCGGTGCGGTGCCAGAGCGCTATTCTGTCGTTTGACAGGTCCAGTGCAAAAATTGGCTTCGGTTCGGCCATTTGTCCGGTTGCTACCTGTTGTTTTTGTTTTTCATTTCCCCGTAGGGCGACTACACCGTTTCCCGTATAATTGCCATCAGTTAGATTATGTTAGCCCAGTTTAGCATGATTTTGCCGTTTTTCCTTCGCATACCTGCTGCTGTGGATCAGATAAAATCAAACCGCTAAGTTATTGTGAAAAGCGGGGGGATAAAACGATGCGCATTTTTGTTATTTTTTTAGTGCTGTTCCAGTTTTTGGCGGCACCGGGTTTTTCTGAATCCGGTGAATTGGTTGTTGTCGGTCAGGGGCGTGTAACTGCAACCCCGGATATGGCAACCGTTACCTTGGGTGTTTCGGTTTTTGGCAGGACCGCTGCTCAGGCTCTAGGGGAAAACTCTCGCGATATGACAGCCGTTCTGAAATTGTTGGCAGCGGCGGGTATTGAAGATCGAGATATGCAGACCGCGCAATTGTCGCTACATCCGCGTTGGAACAATCGCTCCAGCAGCAACAAGCCGCCGGAAGTCATTGGCTTTGAGGCCGTAAATACGGTGGTCGTTCGGGTGCGCAACCTTCCCGCGCTTGGCGAAATTCTCGATCAGATCGCCCAGGCAGGGGCCAACCAGATTCAATCCATCGGGTTTGGTTTGCAGAACCCACGCCCCATTCAGGACGCGGCAAGAGTGGACGCCATAAAGGATGCGCAGGCCAAAGCGAAACTCTATGCGGAGGCGGCAGGGGTCAGACTGGGCACCATTAAACTGATTTCAGAAACCGGCACCACCCCACCGCGCCCTCAATTCGCCCGGATGGAGGCGGCGATGGCTTCCGACGCGGTGCCCATCGCGCGCGGTGAATCCGAAGTCTCGGCCCAAATCACACTGGTATTTGCGTTGGAGTAGGGAGGTTTCGCCCCCCAATTCGCAGCTTCAGCACAGGGCTTCAAGAAGCAGCTTTTGCCAGCGCCTGATCCAGATCGGCAATGATGTCGTCTGAATCCTCAATTCCTATTGACACCCGGACAACATTGGGCGCCGCTCCGGCTGCTTCTTGTTGTTCAGGCGTCAGTTGCCGGTGGGTTGTGGAGGCCGAGTGGATAATCAGCGACCGGGTATCGCCCAGATTGGCGACATGGCTGAATAATTCCAGTGAATCCACCAGTTTGACGCAGGCGTCATATCCGCCTTTGACGGCAAAGGTGAAAAGGGCACCGGCGCCTTTTGGATACAGCGTCTTGGCACGTTCGGCATAGGGTGAACTTGGCAGTCCTGCATAGGTCACAAAGTCAACCCGTGGGTCGTTCTCGAGCCAGTTTGCAACGATTTCGGCGTTTTCAATGTGCCGTTCCATCCGCAACGACAGGGTTTCGATCCCCAACAGCGTGTAGTGTGCGCCCTGTGGGTTCATGGTCATACCCAAATCGCGCAATCCGATGGCGATGCTGTGGAAAGTGAAACCCAGCTCTCCAAAGGTCTCGTGGAATTTCAGCCCGTGATAGGCTGGCTCCGGTTGGGACATAGACGGAAACTTGTCGTTCTGCGACCAGTCAAACTGGCCGCTGTCAACAACGCACCCCCCGGTTACTGTACCGTTGCCGGTCAGGTATTTGGTGGTGGAATGCACAACCAGTGTCGCCCCCATTTCAATTGGGCGGCACAGGTAAGGCGTGGCGGAGGTATTATCGACGATCAGGGGAATCCCAGCCGCATCGGCAATCTCAGCCAGCGCGGGGATGTCAGTTACATACCCCCCCGGATTGGCGATGGATTCGCAAAAAATAGCCCGCGTATCATTGTCTACCGCTGCTTTCACTGCATCCAGATCGTCGGTGTCGACAAATCTGGCCGACCAGCCAAAGCGCTTGATTGACTGGCTCAACTGGGTGACCGACCCGCCATAGAGACGCGTTGAGGAAACCACATTCTTACCCGGCCCCATCAGCGGAAACAGGGCCATGATTTGCGCGGCATGACCCGAGGAACAGCACACCGCTCCAACACCACCCTCAAGCGTCGCGATCCTCTCCTGGAGAACCGCAACCGTCGGATTGGTCAGACGCGAATAGATAAAACCAACCTCCTGTAGGTTGAATAAGGCCGCAGCGTGATCGGCATCACGAAACACGTAAGCGGTGCTTTGATAGATCGGCGTTTGCCGTGCGCCGGTAGCGGGATCCGGCCGCGCGCCTGCATGAATTTGCAAAGTGTCAAACCCGTATGTCGGTCGGTCGGTCATTTGCTGTCTCCCAGAAGTATTATTTTCCAGCACGTTAGGGCAGGGGATCGGGAGCCTCAACAGATTATTACAATTTCGAAGAAATAATCCCGGTGTTGAATCCCGCCATCCGCAACTCACCAAACAGGCGCTGATATTCAATCTTTGGGCACCGGTTTTGGATCACCTGAAGGCCGTGTTTTTCAGCCAGTTCAGCCGCCTCAGAGTTGCGCACACCGACCTGCATCCAGATGGTCTTGAGATTGGCCAAATGCGCAATCGCCTCTTCAACAATCGGCAGGACATGTTCAGAGCGGCGGAAAATATCAACCATGTCAATCTGGATGTCTTTGGGAATGTCGCGAATTGACCCAACTATTGTTTGCCCAAACAGCTCTTTCCCGGCATGGCCCGGATTGATCGGAACCACGCGGTATCCCTTTAGCGACAAATACCGAGCTACGAAGTAAGAGGGCCGGATCGTATTCATTGACACGCCGATGCAGGCCACGGTTTTGGTTTCACGCAGGATTCTTCGCAAGCAATCGTCGGTGGGGTCGTCCGTCATAGGTTGAGGTAATATCAGCACCACAGATCAGCGCCACAAAAATGCGCCCAAAGCAAAGCTCCGGGCGCAAAGTTGTGGAACGAGGGACAGTAATGTGAAGCGGAATGTTCCAATAAGCCGCTTCGGTAATCTACACTTAGGGCGGTTTTCTCATTCTTTAAGACCTTGTAATAAAATCGTGAAGAAAGCCCTAACCAAGTACACCCGGCCAGTTTTTGTCTGCTCTCGCGGTATTGCCCGGAATGTCGCGTCGCCAGAGGTGAAGCACCGGCATTGAATAGTTCAAGTACAGCCGGTTTTGGTAGACTGTCCAGGCGTTGGGGTCGGTTGTGGCGATGCCCCCTTTGGAAACAGCATACGCACAATACCCGCCGTATCTGGGCCTAAAACGCTCCTGATCGCGCAAAAAAGCTTCCTTGGTGATTTGTGAAGCGAACAACCAAGTGGCCACGCCGTCGTTATAACTAATGTCCGAATTGCCCATCACCGGGCCAGGGTTCGTTTGGTCAAAATAGGCCACCGGATCAAAGCCACGAATTGCGAACCCGTCAAAGATAAAAACGTTTGGCTGCGCCTGGGCAAACGAGGGTCTTGCAACTGCTGCGGCACCGATCAGTGCAAGCGTCGAACGTCTTGTAAACTTCATAACCGGACTCCTCTGCGTTCTCCTCTGCGTTGTCCTGAGAATAGAAACTCCAGCAGCGCTAGGGAAGTCTTCTCTCTGAGAAGTGATCTATCGGCGAGTTTTGGTGCGGTGCCAGCTAACAGCGTAGGCGCCCGGCGGCATACAGCGCAACTGCGGTGGCGTTCGATACATTCAGCGACCCAAAGTCGCCTGCGAAGGTGATTTTGGCCAGTTCATCGCAGGTTTTGCGTGTCAGCTCCCGCAACCCCGGGCCCTCCGCCCCTAGGGCAAGCGCAACCGGCATGCCTGAGCATCTATCAAGACTGATCGCCAAATCGACATCAGCTTCTCCGTCTAACCCAATGATATAATACCCCATATCCTGCAAAGTTCGCATTGCGGTGGCAAGGTTCTGGATGCGCAGATAGGGTTGTCGCTCCAGCGCTCCGGACGCTGTTTTAGCGAGCGCCCCTGTTTCCGGAGCCGAGTGCCGGTGCGGCGAGATGACCGCCCGAGCGCCGAACACTTCGCTAGAACGCAGGATTGCGCCGACGTTATGGGGATCGGTCACCCGGTCGAGCAACACAACCACTGGGTTTTCGCCACGCGGCGCACATTGTTCAGACAGGCTGCCCCAGTCCAGCGGTTTCACCTCCAGCGCCGCACCCTGATGCACGGATTGGGGGTCAAGGGGCGCACTGAATTTACGCGGATCAACGACTTCAGGTTCTATTTTGCCCTGGACAACCGCATCTCCCAGACGGTCCAGCGCGTTTTTGGTCACAATCAGTCGCATTTTTTCCCGCGCCGGATTCAGAAGCGCATCGCGTACCGCATGCAGGCCAAACAACCACACGGTCTCGTTTGTGCCAGCAGAGCGCGCGCGTTCCTTTTCGACAATCCAGGCAGGTTTCTTCTTGCTGCGCGGGGCCATGGGCATTCCTGATCTTTGCTCAACTTCGCATTGCCACGGTGGCGGCTTATTTGCAAGAAGCGGTGATGAGCTTACCAAAAGGTTCAGACGATTTGACCAACACTGTGAGGGTTTTAGATTGCGTTTCCTTTCGGGCACCATCTTAGCACCAAGCAGAGGCGACGAACGACGCCACAGCGTGGCCTTGATGCGCTGGAGACTGCTCAAAATTTTTTGCAGAGCGCCGGAAACCGAATTCCAGCTCGTAATACGACGGTGTGAACCAAATGCGGTAGCGGCAAAAAGGAAGTCAGTATGAAAATCAGCTCAACACCAAAACAAAAAGGGTTGGCTGCGCTTGTGGCAATTTTGTTTGTTCCCAGTCTGGCAGCGGCCAACGGGCTAACTATGCGAATTCCGGATACAGGCGTGACGTCTTCCTATAGCGACAAATCCAAAATTTCCGCACCCTCTAAAGGCAGGGCGTTCTTTGGGCAGGACGGCCAGTACCGGATCAGCAATCCTTCCTATGTCAATAACGGCGACGGTACGATAACCGACAAAGTCACCGGATTGATGTGGGAAAAATCAATGGGCGGTAAAATGACGCTGAAGGAAGCACAGCGCAAGGCCAACCAATCCAACCTTGGTGGCCACGGCGATTGGCGCATTCCGACCATTACCGAGCTTTATTCGCTGATCCAGTTTACCGGAAAACACGGGCCTAATTCCTCAAAGCTGTTCATTGACAAACGCTTTTTTGACCAACCCTTTGGCGACAGATCGAAAGGCGAAAGGCCAATCGATGCCCAAACCTGGTCATCCACGATTTATACCGGCAAGGTAATGAACAAAAAAAGTGCGATTTTCGGGGTGAATTTTATTGACGGACGGATCAAGGGATATCCGCAGATCGACCCACGTTCCCGCAGTGCCAAACGCATGTATTTCCGGCTTGTTCGCGGCAACGAAAACTATGGTGTAAACAAATTTGTCAGTAACAAGAACGGCACCGTCACGGATCGGGCCACCGGTTTGATGTGGGCCAAAGACGACAGCAAGAAGGGGATGGATTGGAAAACGGCGCTGGCCTATTGCGAGGACATGCAACTTGGCGGACACAGCGACTGGCGTTTGCCCAATGCAAAAGAACTGCAGAGCATCGTTGATTATTCCCGTTCGCCAACCCGCACAAAATCTGCGGCCATCAGCGGCAAGTTCAACATTTCCGAGACCTCTGCATGAATGGCCGTTTGCAGTGATTTTCTGATCGAGCGCAGGTTTCTGGCTTCCGTCACCGGTTTTCGGGACGGATTGGTTTTGTGTGTCGGGCTTAAGCGATTGCGGCGGCTTGCGGGTTGAGAGTGATCTTGTTTGCGGCCTTAAGAAGGTTTTGCGAGATGGCGGCCATGACCATCTGCGCGTGGATCTTGGCGAGGCCGAAGTATCGTGCGCGGTGCAATCCAAAGAGCCGTTTCATCGTGCCGAAGCA
>JAAEUI010000583.1 GCA_024227475.1 Paracoccaceae bacterium
AGCGACGCCATCGAGAAACACACCACGGAAATTGTCGATCAGGAGATCGAAGAAAAAGAAACTGAATTTCTTAAAGGCCTCAGAAAGCGACTGACGCGGAACAGGAAAAAGGGGTAGAGGGGGCAACCCCCCCTCCCGGTCTATCCCGGAAACTTGGTCCAGCGCAGATACGGCAGCTCGGCATTGAATGCACCAAATTTTTCTGCCGCATCCTCGTTGCTGAGCGTTGTCGGGACAATCACATCTTTGCCGCCAGTCCAATTCGCCGGCGTCGCTACGCCATGTTCGGCAACGGCCTGCAATGCATCAAGCGCCCGCAGGATTTCACCAAAATTGCGCCCCACGGTCATCGGATAGGTCATCGACAGTTTCAGCTGTTTGTCTGGCCCGATGATGAAAACGGACCGCACGGTCGCGCTGTCCGCAGGTGTGCGCCCGTCTGGCAGATAGGCCTCAGCCGGGAGCATGTCGAAAGCTTTTGAAACTTCCAGCCCTTCGTCCGCGATGATCGGGAAGCCAGCCTTAGCGCCCGACACCTGCTCGATATCAACCTTCCATTTCTTGTGATCCTCCACCCCGTCGACCGAAACGCCCATCACCTTGGTGCCGCGTTTCTGCCATTCATCAGCCAGATGCGCTACCGCTCCGAATTCGGTGGTGCAGACCGGGGTGAAATCCTTTGGGTGGGAAAACAGGATCGCCCAGTTGTCACCGATCCAGTCGTGGAACTGAAATGTCCCCTGATCGGTATTAGCGGTGAAGTTCGGGACGGTATCGTTGATGCGTAATGCCATAGGGGTCTCCAAAGGTTCGTGTTGCGCAAAACTGTCTACTCCTCTGAGAAGATTCGCAAGGTTTGACCGGCGCAAACCTTGGTGCAATTTAATTTGATCAAATTTTACTACAGGCTGCGGAATCAGTGTTGCCACCGGTCAGAGGCAATGCAAATGTCCGCCGGAATCACGCTGATTTTCAGGAGATAGTCCAATGTTGGAAAAACGCGACTTTTACATCAACGGCGCCTGGGTTGCTCCGGCACAGGCGCGCGACTGCGACGTCATCAATCCGGCAACCGAAGAGGTCTGTGCCGTCATTTCGCTCGGCGATCAGGCAGATACGGACGCAGCTGTGACAGCCGCCAGAACCGCCTTTAGATCTTTTGCACTGACGTCGCACGTGGACCGCCTTGATCTGCTGAAGGCACTGTTCTCCGAATACAAAAAACGCAACGATGATCTGGCCGAGGCTATGTCGATGGAAATGGGCGCACCGATAGATCTGGCCCGAACAGCCCAGACCGGTTCGGGCGCGGCTCACCTCAAGGGCTTCATCAACGCCTTTGAAAAGTTCAAAGCCGAATCCCTGCCCCGCCCCGGCGCGGCTCATGAACACATCCTGCGTGAACCAATTGGTGTGTGCGGCCTGATCACCCCGTGGAACTGGCCGATGAATCAGATAATGCTGAAAGTGGTTCCGGCTCTGGCTGTCGGATGCACGGTAGTTCTCAAGCCCTCAGAAGTGTCGCCGCTATCCTCCATCGTCTTCTCTGAAATCGTCGATGCCGCCGGCTATCCCAAAGGTGTCTACAACATGCTGAACGGCGACGGCCCTGGCGTTGGCAGCCAGCTGTCCGCACACCCGGACGTCGATATGATCTCCTTTACCGGATCGACCCGCGCTGGCCGCCTGATCACCAAGGCGGCGGCGGAAACCATCAAGCGCGTGACGCTGGAGCTGGGTGGCAAGGGGGCAAATATCATCTTTGCCGATGCCGATGAAAAGGCGGTGAAACGCGGTGTGATGCACTGTTTCAACAATACCGGCCAGTCGTGCAACGCACCGACACGGATGCTGGTTGAGAAGTCGATTTACAAACAAGCCGTCGAAATCGCCGCCGCCGCTGCGGAGGCAACCAAGGTTGGTGATCCAAGCGAGCCTGGCCGCCATATCGGCCCGGTCGTCAACGCGCTGCAGTTCGACAAAATTCAGAACCTGATCGAAGCTGGCATCAAAGAAGGTGCACGTCTGGTTGCAGGTGGAACTGGTCGGCCCGAGGGGTTGAACCGGGGGTACTACATCCGCCCCACCGTGTTTGCTGACATCAACAATAACATGACCATTGCCCGCGAGGAAATCTTTGGCCCGGTCCTGTCGATGATCCCGTTTGAAACCGAGGAAGAGGCGGTCAATATCGCCAATGACACAGTGTATGGGCTGACCAACTACGTCCAGACCCAGGATCCGGCCAAGGCCTTTCGAGTGGCCCGGCGGTTGCGCTCGGGCATGGTGCGGATCAACGGCAAGGATGCTGACGGCGCGTCACCCTTTGGCGGTTACAAACAATCCGGCAACGGGCGGGAAGGCGGCATCTGGGGACTTGAAGATTTCCTTGAAATAAAACACGTAACTGGCGTCACGGGTTAGAGCACTTTTCACTCAATCTGGAACAGATTGGGTGAAAATGCCGGGTGCAGGCCTTTGATTACATTTCGTCTTTCACAAATCCTGTGAATCAGAATTTGTGAAAAACGCTCTAGTTTGGAACCAAACCAACCTGAAAACAAATGGACGGCACAGATTACAGCGCTGCCGTTTTCCGGCCGTCAGTCGCAAGGTTTTGATGAAAACGATCCGCACTCAGGAATCCGATCGGTAGTTTGGTGCTGCCGACAACCGCCAGATCTGCAACGGCTTCTCCAACCACCGGCGCAAACTTAAAGCCGTGCCCGCTGAACCCAGTTGCGATCACAACTTTCGGCTCCAGGGGATGGCGATCAACAACAAAATGACTGTCGGGGGTCATCGTATAAAGACAAGCCGATGCGTCCCTCATCCCACCATTGACGCCCGGCATATACCTGTCGGCGAATCCAGTGACATCGGCAAGATCGGCCTCGGTCACTTGCCTTCGAACTGTTTTTGGGGTGCAGACATCTCCTGTATCGTGGCGCATTATTTTGGTTCCCTCGGCATCAAAATGTGGAAAACCGGCATATACCCCTTCAGGAGTTGCCCAAAAATAAACCGACAAGTCGTCTGCGCTGTACAGTTCCGGACAACGCGTTTCAAAATGGGCAACCGTAATGCGCCGCCCGGTCAGTGGTAAACCGGTATCGGCCAACAGCTCACATGCCCAGAGACCAACCGTCAAAATGAGCTTATCCGCCCGCACGGGCCCTGCGGCGGTTTCAATTTTCAAATCTCCGCCATGGTTGCGCCATTCGTTCAAGGAACAGGAATGTCGGATAACAGCACCTGATTTACGGGCAAGCCGAAGATAGGCAGATAGGCAGGACTCTGCAGCCAGAACCCCGCCACGGGGCTCGAATATTCCCTCCCAGTTATCCGGGACAGAAAACCCAGGAAAGCGATCAGCCAGCAACTTTTGATCCATATTTTCGATGGGCAAGCCATGTTCTCTTGCCGCCAGACGGACCCCCTGATG
>JAAEUI010000584.1 GCA_024227475.1 Paracoccaceae bacterium
ACCAAATTGTGTGTCATAGTGTGTAAGATATGTGAAAGCCCATTTCAGGCCAATAGCGTATTAGCGTATATCCCGTAAGTATTTGTTTTCTTAGGTTTTTATGGTGCCCGGGGGCGGATTTGAACCACCGACACGAGGATTTTCAGTCCACTGCTCTACCCCTGAGCTACCCGGGCACGGGTTGGGCAAGATCGCATCTTGGCCAGAGGTCGGGGCGTTTTAGGATAGGCGTATGGGACTGGCAAGAGAAAATAGCCGCCTCAGTGCATTTTGATATCCGGCAGGGTGTCACTGTCCGGGCCCGCCTCGCCGTCTTCACTTTCGACAGCGGGAATGGCATAGGCCCCTTTGAGCCACTTACCCAGATCCACATCAGCACAGCGTCTGGAACAGAACGGGAGGTAATTGGCGTCTGGTTTCTTGTTGCAGATCGGACAGCTCATTTTACCAGGGCCTCGCTCAGCGGTATACGTTCGCGTTTTCTCTGCAATTCAAAATGGCCCAGTGGGGTCCAGCCGACAAGGGTTGTTTCGATCCCATCGGCCCGAAAGGCCCGCCCCAGCGTCTGTTCCAGCTGGCGACGATCCTTGCGCGGCATCGGGGCGAAATCAGCCACGATCTGCCCGCCCAGCCCGCGCAGGCGCAATTGCCGGGGCAAGTCTTTGGCGGTGGCCATATTGGCGTTCAGCCCAGCGGTCAGGGAAAAATCACTGCCAGTGTTGACGTCGACAGCAACAAGAGCCGCCGTTGGCTCGACAATCATCGACGCACCCCCGGCCAGGGGCACTCCAGGCAGGCACACGGCATCTATCAGGTCCCGCACGCCACTGATTTCTAGAATACCTTTGTCCTGCACGACCTCATCGGGTTCAGGATCGGCCCAGTCCCGCCATGCCCGGATTGCCGGGTTAGGCGCGTCGAGCAGCAACTCCGACTGACCTGCGTCTGCCTCCGCGCCCACTTTTTCAGCCAGCGCCCGCATTTCGGCAATGTCGTCAAAAACCACGTCATCACCGACACCCTCACAGGCCGATCGCAGGATCAGCCCCAGCCCTTCCGGAGCACCCGCCAGCGCCTCATGCGCGACTTCCAGCAGCCGGTCGCGTTCATCATCATCGCGAATTTTGCGGGCGATGTTGAAGCCCGGTGCATCCGGTGTGACGATGGCAAAGCGGCTTTTGAACAGCAGCTTGGTGCCCACCGGCGGGGCTTTGCCCGGCTCGGCATGTGTCAGTACCTGCACCAGCAGGATCTGCCCCTGCGACAGGCCTTTGGCCTGTTTCAGGAAACCGGTCCGGCCATTGCCAAGATCGACTGTCACTCCGTTCTGACCCTTCATCGGGCGAAGCACCTTGGCACGGTAGATGGCTTCAGGCTGTGGCCGGCCCGCCTTTGCAGAGTCTATCAGGAGGTCCTGCAACCGCCCATCAACAACCAGCGCGGCGCATTCCTGCCCGTCGATCTCGTCGATAAGGACCAGCCGCCCTTTCTTCATCGCGCCAGCCCCTTGGTCACCGGATATCCCGCTCCGCTCAAAAGCGCGGCGGTTTCGGCCAGTGGCAGACCGACAACGTTGGAGTAGGACCCGTTGATCGACGGGATGAACGCTGCGCCGCGTCCCTGAATGGCATAACCGCCGGCCTTGCCCTGCCATTCGTTACTGGCGACATAGGCCGTGATTTCAGCATCTGACAGACGTTTGAATTGTACCGAGGTTTCCACCTCCCGCTTCCACAGCCTTGTTCCCAGCCGCAAAGCAACACCGGTGATGACCCGATGGCGACGCCCCGATAACAGTGTCAGGAAGTTCCGGGCCTCAGTAGTATCGTCAGGTTTTTCAAGAATTCGCCGACCCACAGCCACAACGGTATCAGCACAGAGGATTAACGTGTCGGCACCCGCCGTGACAGCCGCGGCCTTTTCCACTGCCAACCGACTGGCGTAATGGTGTGGCATTTCCCGCTTCAGTGGCGTCTCGTCAATATCGGCAGGCCGCACATCATCGGGCACCACACCAATCTGTGCCAGCAATTCGCGGCGGCGCGGACTTGCGGAGCCCAGAACGAGCTTCAAATTACTTGTAGCGATAGTTGATGCGGCCCTTGGACAGGTCATAAGGCGTCATTTCCACCTGCACCTTGTCTCCTGCCAGAACCCGGATCCGGTTCTTGCGCATCTTGCCCGCCGTATGGGCGATAATCTCATGGCCGTTCTCAAGCTCTACCCGAAATGTCGCATTCGGCAGAAGCTCGACCACGACGCCATCGAATTCGAGAAGTTCTTCTTTGGCCATGTTGGCTCCGATCTGGTTGCACAGCGCGTTCGGATAGCGCGCCGAACGCAGGCGTTACATGGCTGGATAGGGAGGGAATTTCAAGCGGAATCTGGGGGGATGCAGGACGCAGGCAAAATCTGTGTGAAAATCGCACGCAGAGAGCTCTACACCGGAAACCGCGCCCTGATCCGCTCGCTCAACTGATCCCGCGCCTGCCGGAACTTCGCCATCTTGGCCTCACGGTCATCGCCAAAGCCGGACGGATCCATGATCGGCCAATATTCCACATCAAGCGCGTAGTGCAGCGTGTATTCCAGCGCCCTTCGCTGAGCCGCCGGGGACAGGGCAACAATCAGCTCGTAACTGTCCAGATCATCACCCCATTCCAGCAGGTCATCAAACGAGCGCACCCGGTGGCGCGACAGTTCCACGCCGATCTCGCGGCACACCGCAATGGTGAACCCGTCGATATCCATATCCCCCTTCACCCCGGCAGACTGCACAAAAACCCGCGTGCCGACGTGCTGTTTCAAAATCCCCTCGGCCATGGGCGAGCGGATCGAATTGTGATCGCAGCAGAACAGCACAGATGAGGGGAGCGTTTCGGCCATGCCCTGGCCCTAACCGCGCATATGCAGCACGCAAACCAGCGTGAAAAGGCGCCGCGCGGTCGCCAGGTCGGTTTTGATCTTGCCTTCAAGGCGCTCCATCAATTGGTGGCTACCCTCGGTGTGAATCCCGCGCCGCCCCATGTCAATCGCCTCAATCTGGGCCGGGGGCAATTTCTTCACCGCATCAAAATAGCTTTCGCATATCTGGAAGTAGTCCTTGATCACCTGTTTCAGCGGCGACACCGACAAATGGAACGCAGTTGCATCCTCGCCGGACTCGGTTTTCACATCAAACACCAGCCGCCGGTCCTTGATCGACAGAAACAGCTGATACGGCCCCTCGGGTGGCACCACTCCGTTGCGCGGTTCAAGGCCGAAAACGTTCTCTTCCATCAAATCAAAAAGAGCGACCTTGCGTTCCCGCGCCACATCTGCCGTGGGCGCTGGCAACCCGGTGTCATCCAGCTCAACGTGGGTCAGATGCGAAAGTTCAGCCATTGTTACCTCTGTTGATCTGATCAAGCCGCAGGCGCACGGACAGCCCGTGTGCCTCCAGACTCTCGGATTTGGCAAGCGTTTCCGCCGCCGGTCCGATTGAGGTCAGCGACCCCGGTGTCATTTTCGCCAGTGTCGTGCGCTTCATAAAGTCCAGCACCGACAGGCCCGAGGAAAACCGCGCAGAACGCGCCGTTGGCAGAACGTGGTTGGGCCCGCCAACGTAATCCCCAATCGCCTCGGGTGTGAAGCTGCCAATGAAAATCGCCCCGGCATGTTTGATCTTTTCCGCATAGTTTTCGGCATCAGCAACGCATAATTCGAGATGCTCAGGGGCAATCCGATCTGACAGCACCGCCGCGTCCTCCAGATCAGAAACTGTAATCACTGCCCCGAAATCACGCCAGCTTGGCCCGGCAATATCGCGCCGCTCCAGCGTTTCCAGACGCTTCTCCACTGCGGCAGCCACCGCTTGCCCAAAATCAGCATCGTCGGTGATCAGGATCGACTGCGCACTTTCGTCGTGCTCGGCCTGGCTCATCAGATCAACCGCGATCCAGTCCGGATCATTGTCCTTGTCAGCAATCACCAGAATTTCCGACGGCCCGGCGATCATGTCGATCCCGACCTGCCCGAAAACCCGCCGTTTCGCCGCCGCCACAAAGGCGTTCCCAGGCCCGGTGATTTTGTCGACCTTGGAAATCGTCTCGGTTCCATAAGCCATCGCCGCCACCGCCTGGGCACCACCGATCCGGTAGATTGTATCCACACCTGACAGACGCGCTGCCAGCAGGACCAGCGGATTGACCTTTCCGTCTGGCGTTGGCGCGCAAATCACCAGCCGCTCCACACCCGCCACCTGCGCCGGAATCGCGTTCATCAGAACTGAGGAGGGATAGGAGGCCAGACCGCCGGGCACATAAAGTCCCGCCGCCTCAACCGCTGTCCAGCGCCAGCCCAGATGCGCGCCGCTGTCATCCTGCCACCAGGCATCTTCGGGCACCTGCCGCGCGTGATAGGCCCGGATGCGGCGCGCAGCCAGTTCCAGTGCCGCTGCCTGATCCTCCGGCACCTGCGCAATCGCCGCGTCGATCTCCAATTTCGAAAACGCCAGGGTCTCAGGTGTCAGGTCGTGCCGGTCAAACGTCGCCGTCAGTTCCAGCACTGCCGCATCACCATGCGCCTGAACATCTGCAATGATGCCTGCAACAACCTGATCCACATCCGCATCGGACTCGCGTTTGGCCCCGAGAAAAGCCTTAAACTGCACCTCAAAGTCAGCACTCGCAGTGTCGAGGAAAATTGGCATGCCCGTTCGCCTTAAGATAGATCGTGTTCAGGGGCTGACTTTGACGGCGCCACGTAAGGGCGCGTCACGTCTGTCAGGGTCAGGTCCAGGCATTCGACGTGACAGGCTATCGCGCCGTCGCCGGCAAGTGTGAAAACCACCCGCCCATCCACATCGTCACCAGCTTCAAAGGAAACCGACAACAGTGACAGGATTTGCTCCTTGTCCCTGAGGTCAACGCCGCTCGACGCCATCTTCACAACCCGATCAACAACCACCATCGCCTGCACCCGCTCATAACTGCGGTTCTGATTGGCGGCTTCATCCCTGTCTTCCCAGCGAAAGCGGTTGGCCAACAGGCCAAAGCGTTGTCTGGACGGCTGCCAGCTCATCTCGGTGATTGGTAAAACCGCGTCCTGCAGCACCGCAGAAATCGCGGTCAGGTCATCGACGTCCAGCGCCCTGAGCCGCAGCGGATTCTCCGCTCCGTCCTCATATCTTGCGTCTTCGCCGGTCACCCGCGAATCCTTTCAATGGATGCGCCACAAGCCGACAGTTTGCCGACAACATGCTCATAACCACGGTCAAGGTGATACACCCGGCTGACCACGGTTTCTCCTTCCGCCGCCAACCCGGCCAGAATAAGCGAAACCGAGGCGCGCAAATCCGTCGCCATCACCGGTGCGCCTTTCAGCCGGTCAACCCCGGTGACCGTCGCGGTGCCGCCATGAACATCAATATCCGCCCCCATGCGCATCAGTTCCGGTGCGTGCATGAAACGGTTTTCGAAAATGGTCTCTTCCAGAACGGACGTCCCATCCGCTGTACACAACAGAGCCATCATCTGCGCCTGCAAATCTGTAGGGAACCCGGGATAGGGTTCGGTGACAACATCAACAGCCCTGATGCGGCTGTTTTTCTGGGCTACTTTCAGCCCGGCGCTGGTCTCCTCTACCTCCACACCGGCGGCCTCCAGCTTGTTACAGAAAGCACCAAGAAGACTCCGTCGTCCTCCCAGCAACTCAACCTCGCCTCCAGTAATCGCAGGCGCCAGCATGTAGGTCCCAAGCTCAATCCGGTCGGTGACCACTGGATGTGTCGCGCCGTGCAATTGCTCCACCCCCTGAATGGTGATGGTCGAGGTTCCTTCACCCCCGATCTCGGCACCCATCTTGCGCAGGCATTCCGCCAGATCGACAATTTCCGGCTCCCGCGCCGCATTCTTCAATACGGTTGTGCCCTTGGCCAATGTCGCCGCCATCAGGATGTTTTCCGTGGCCCCAACCGACACGAAGGGAAACTCAAACTGAGCTCCTTTCAACCCACCTGGTGCGGTCGCATGCACATAGCCATCCTTCAACTCCAGCACCGCACCCAGAGCCTCCAGCCCTTTCAGGTGCAAATCCACCGGCCGCGCCCCGATCGCACAGCCACCAGGCAGAGAAACAACCGCTTCGCCATCCCGCGCCAGCATCGGACCCAGCACCAGAATGGAAGCACGCATTTTACGCACGATGTCATAATCTGCGGTATGGTTGGAAATCTCTTTGGTCCCCAGTGCCAAAACCTGCCCATCCTGCAGGCTTGCCACCTCGGTCCCGAGCGAAGCCAGCAATTCACTCATCGTCTTGATGTCCGACAATCGCGGCGCATTGGTCAGCGTCAGCGGCTCATCCGTCAGCAGGGTCGCCGGCATCAGTGTCAGACAGGCGTTCTTTGCCCCTGCAATCGGAATTTGACCTTTCAGCGGGCCGTTCCCGCGCACCAGAATACTGTCCATACCTGCTCACCCTAATTAGTCCGTAGTCTTAGCCGCCTTGCGCGCCCGACTTTGTGTTTTGCGCTTTTGCATATTACCGCGCAACTGCTTGCGCAGCCGCTCCGCGCGTTCTGCAGCAGCCTGCTCCTTGGGGGTCAGCCCGCCCGATTTTTCCGCATCGCCTTTACCCATACGCGCTTCTCTACATCAGGCGGCTATAGCCGTCCAGATAACGCTTGCACTTGGCACCGTTTTCGCTAAAACCCCGCACACCAAAGCACATTGCGTTTAATCCGGTCCGGATTGACTGAAATCCGCCCAGGACAGGCTGCTGTAGCTCAGAGGTAGAGCACTCCCTTGGTAAGGGAGAGGTCCGGAGTTCGAATCTCCGCAGCAGCACCATAAATGACTGATCTTTAAGTATAAAATTTGACCCGACATCGGGGCGCTGGGCATAGCAATTTCGCTAACATACTCCGCCCCGTTCCAGTTGACCCGTGCCGAGAATGCCTCTGTCGATGCCGCCCCTGATC
>JAAEUI010000585.1 GCA_024227475.1 Paracoccaceae bacterium
AAATAGCCCTCTAACCCCCCGAAAATCGGTCCGAAATTACAATCTAACACATTGATAATAATAGATAATATACGGTGGCTGGGCAGGTAGGATTCGAACTCTCACTACATCATTTGATGTCGCCGAATTAGTCGCGTATTTTCAAAGGCTTACAAGGTAAATGCCATCGCATCAGTCTGGGCGCTAGCAGTTTGCTCCAGTAATCCGGAATTTTTTGGACGCATCCAGCTTGTCTTTCGAATCAAGTATTTCCCGAGCAATTATTCTAATCTGACCGGAGCGGATCACCGTCGCATCGCGTCAGATGTACTCTCCATCGCAGCGGGCCAAACTGCTAGCGCGCAAATGGCGATTCCAGACTTTTTGAGAATTCGGCCAGAATAAGCGATCTGTCCGCGTCTGGGGTGCAAAGGCACCCCAAAACGTGCCGGAATTGAGGGTAGAAATTGGATAATATCCAGTGATAACAATGTGTTAGCTGTGCTGGCTGGGGTGGTAGGATTCGAACCTACGATCTGCGCTACCAAAAAGCGTTGCCCTACCACTAGGCCACACCCCATCAGTGAAGCGCTGTTTAGCGATAGCAAACCTTTGCTGCAAGTCCAAAATCGCGTTGAATGCGGCTTGTTTTAGGGCAGGGCGAACTCTATTGCGGGCAGATGGAAACATGGGATGTGGTGATAATTGGAGCCGGAGCCGCCGGTCTGATGTGCGCGGTTGAGGCAGGGCGCCGCGGGCGCCGCGTGCTCCTGATCGACCACGCCAAATCAGCGGGTGAGAAAATTCGCATTTCCGGTGGCGGGCGCTGCAATTTTACCAACCTTGATATCCGGCCCGAGCGGTTCCTGTCGCAAAATCCGCGGTTTGCGGTCTCGGCTCTGGCACGTTATACGCAGTGGGATTTCATCGATCTTCTGGTCAGTCACGGTATATCATATCACGAGAAAACCCTTGGTCAGCTGTTTTGCGATACCTCGGCCAAAGACGTTGTTCAGATGCTGCAGCGCGAGTTGTTGGCCGCAGGAGTGGAGCTGCGTCTGCAAACCTCCGTCAGCAAAATCCGCCAGGCCGGGGGATTCGAGTTGCAGCTATCCTGCGGATTGGTCCGGGCTGATGCGCTGGTCATTGCAACTGGCGGAAAGTCGGTTCCAAAAACAGGAGCGACCGGGTTCGGCTATGGCGTGGCACGGCAATTCGGCCTGCCTGTCATTGAAACCCGCCCGGCATTGGTACCACTGACTTTTGCCGAACAGGACCTGAACCGGATCAGGCCGCTGGCCGGAATTTCAGTGCAGGCCGGTGTCAGCATAGGTAAAACCAGTTTTGAAGAGGGGCTGCTTTTTACCCACCGTGGCCTGTCTGGCCCTTCCATCCTGCAGATTTCCTCCTACTGGCGCGAGGGCGACGCACTCAGCATTAACCTGTGCCGCCGTGAAGATGTATTCAATTACCTGCGCACCTGCCGCAGCAAACGCGGCCGTCAGGCAGTGGTCACCGCGCTGGCCGATATCCTGCCCAAAAAACTCGCCCATGCCATTGCAAGGGACTGTGCGGTTTCCGGCAATCTGGCTGATCAGTCGGACAAGACACTGAAAGCCATTTCGCATCGGACGCAGAACTGGCTGGTCAGGCCGGTAGGGTCCGAGGGCTACCGCACCGCAGAAGTAACGCTTGGTGGCGTCGACACTGATGCGCTTGACGCTAAAACCATGCAGGCGAAATCGGTGCCGGGTTTGTTTTTTGTCGGCGAGGTTGTGGATGTCACCGGCTGGCTCGGGGGCTACAATTTTCAGTGGGCCTGGAGTTCGGGTTGGGCCGCAGGGCAGGTTGCCTGAATGCACCGAAAATGATCAAAATTGTCCGGAAGACCCGCTTCTGCTATCTTTGGGCAGACAATTCGGGAGTTTTGCCATGACCGTGCCAAATGTCCTCAGCACTCCGCCTGTCAAAAGCCAGGACCCGGCCCGCTGTTGGTCGGCTGCCTTTGAAAGTTGGAACGAGGCGGTTTCTGCTGACATCGGTGTATCGCCTAGAGTCACTGACGAAGAGTTGCACCGCTGGTTTGATGGCGGTCGTGGCCTGACTTCGGCCCGGGGCAGCGCCACGGATGCCGGTGTTCGCCTGCTTACCGGTATCGGCCTGATGCACCGCCGCCAGGTTGTCGGTCATCGCATGAGCCGACGCTATATCGGCCGCTTGCTGGATGAAAGCCACATCTATTGTGGCTATTACTGGGGCAACAACGGTCATGCTTGTGTGATTTACGGCGTAACCGACGCGGGGTTCATGGTGATGGATCCGGCGCGCGGGCGCGGGATCTGGCAATACCCGCCGCAATTCTTTGCTTCCATGAGCCGGGTGGTGCTGGGCACGTCGCTTATGACCAGTTTGTCGCGGTCCCTTGAGGGGATTTTTGCCGGATTACGTCCGCCGCCCGTGTCCTGAATGAAGCATTGCGTTATCCCGGGCAACTTCGGGCAGTGCCATTCTCGGCATTTGCTTTCACTACGCCTAGTGGTTCTTGCTGAATCCGACAAACCTCGTGGCGCTCTAACAACCCGTCAAACAGCCTTGAAATGTTTCGATAATTTCAAACCCTGGCCCTGATAATTCGATTTCAGGTCAGCGCCATAAAGCGTGTCTGGAACTTCCGCCATGTGTTCATACACCAGCCGTCCGACGCTCTGACCGTGTTCCAGCGCAAAGGGGGCTTCATGGCACCGCACCTCCAGCACGCCACGCGCACCTTTGCCTCCCGCCGCGGCATGGCCAAATCCGGGGTCAAAAAAACCGGCATAATGCACCCGGAATTCGCCAACCATAGCGAGGTAAGGTGCCATTTCAGCGGCGCATTGCGGTGGGATATGCACTGCTTCGCGGCTGACAAGAATGTAAAACGCACCGGGATCAAGAATAATCCGACCGCTGTCGGTCCGAACCGGCTCCCAAAACTCTGCAGGATTATAGTGATCGATCAGATCTAGGTCGATCAGCCCGGTGTGCGGCTTCGCGCGATAGCCAACGATCCCGTCTTCACGCGGTGTCAGATCGACCGAGAAACCCAATCCGCCGTCAATTTGTGCCTGGCCGTTAACAAGTTCAATATCATCGTGCAGGGCCTGCAATTCGCCGTCTGACAAGACGGCCTGTCCGCGCCGGAACCGGATTTGGTTGAGCCGCATGCCGGGGCGTACAAGAACCGAGAAGGAGCGTGGGCTGATCTCGGCATAGAGCGGCCCGGAATATCCCTTTTCGATGCGGTCAAATTCGATGCCCTGATCGGTGATGCAGCGGGTGAACAGATCAAGCCGCCCGGTGGAACTCTTGGCGTTTGCCACTGCATTCACGTCGGCTGGCAGGTTCAGCGACTCCATCAGCGGGACCATGTAAACACAGCCCTTTTCCAGCACTGCTCCGTTGCTGAGATCAATTTCATGCATTTTGAAATTGTCGAGCCGATCGGCAACTTTGGTACCGGCCCCGGCAAGAAACGACGCCCGCACGCGCCAGGCCTTCTGTCCCAGCCGCAGATCAAGGCTGGCGGGCTGAATTTGCCCCTCGACGACAGGTTCACTGACGGAAATCTGGCCCGTGTCCAGCATTTCGGCGATGGCTTGGGACGGCAGAACTCCTTGACCTGTCATGTTATCCCTCCCGATTTACAAAAAACGCCACTGATCAAACGAGCAGCGGCGTGCGGTTACTTGGTCGGGCTAGCAGGATTCGAACCTGCGACCTCTCGTCCCCCAGACGAACGCGCTACCAAACTGCGCTATAGCCCGATGGAGGCCTGTTATAGCCATCCCCGAACCGTCTGCAAGTGAGAAACGTGACATGAAATGTTGCACCGGAGTTCAGTCGTTCTTACTGACGCGCCGCATGTTGTTGCGTACCATCTTCAGGCTGTAATACAGGGTCTCTATTTCCTGCAGATCCTCGGAGCCGTACTTGCTGGCCGGACGGATTGCAAAAGGACCGGGCAACAGCGTTGCGTCAAACTCAATCGGTGCCGCCTCTGCTGGCTGTTCCTGGGCTTCCTCCGTCGGAGTGGCGGCCTGTGCTGTTTCCGCCGGCACGTCAGGTTTTGGTTCGGGTTGCGGCTCAGTTACCAGGTCTTCCGCTGCTTTGGCTTGCCTTTTCTTTTTGATTGCTTTGACGGACAGGACGTCAGGCCCAATGGGAGTTTTGTCATCTTCTGTCAGTTTCAGAGTGGCTGGCTTGCGTATGACGGTTACTTTGGGTTTCCTGGCGCCTTCCGGCTTCAGCACTGCCATACTGTCCAGCCCGGCACCGGTGTCGCTCTGGTCTATTGTTTCTGGTGAAGTGACTTTTTCATCAAGCCCAGGCGAGAGATCAATGACATGTTTCACGCCCCGTTTCTTGATGACGTGCTGCACGCCCTTGATTGTATTGCCTTCAAAATGGAGCAGCGTTTTTATTCCACCAAGCAGCAACATGTCGTCCGGACGATAATAACGCCGCCCGCCGGCTCGTTTTACCGGTTTGATCTGGGGAAAGCGGCTCTCCCAGAACCTCAGAACATAGGTCGGGGTATCCAGCCACTCTGATACTTCTGAGATTGTTCTGAAAGCGTCCGGAGCTTTTGGCATGGTTTACGGGATCCTTCAGGGCTTGTTGCCAGACGCCACGCGGTCTTTCATCAAATGCGATGGGCGAAAAGTAAGAACCCGGCGCGGGTGAATTGGAACTTCTTCGCCGGTTTTGGGGTTGCGGCCAATTCGTTCTGATTTATCCCGGATGCTAAAAGTGCCAAACGACGAGATTTTTACATTCTCACCACCAACAAGCGCGCCCGAAATATGCCCCAGAACACTCTCAACAAGATCAGCGGATTCATTGCGGGACAAGCCCACTTGATTAAACACGGCTTCACTGAGGTCCATTCGCGTCAAAGTCTTGGATGCCATTACTTTTCTCCCTGTACTTTTGACGTCAGAGTATTTGAATTCTGAATTAGGAGTCAACCATAACAGCCTGACATCAAAGAAAAGAGCAAAGACCCACTTTTAGCTACCAGCGCAGCAGCACCGCGCCCCAAGCCAATCCACCGCCAATCGCCTCGGTCAACAACAGTTGGTTCTTCCTGATCTGGCCCTTTGATTTGGCCACGGACAACGCCAGAGGAATGGATGCAGCAGAGGTATTTCCGTGATCCTGCACAGTCACGATCACCTTTTCCAGCGGCACTTTCAGCTTGGCTGCCGTGCTCTTGATAATCCGTAGGTTTGCCTGATGCGGGACTACCCAATCAACGTCGTCATGCGTCAGCCCGGCCTTTGCCAAAGCGGTATTTCCGGTTTTTGCCAGCTTGGAAACCGCGTGTTTGAACACTTCGGGCCCTTCCATGACCAGAACGCCAGCTGTTTGCGTCGATGAAACACCGCCATCCACATACAACAAATCGCGGTACTTCCCGTCGGAATTCAGGTCGCAGGCCAAAATGCCGCGATCCGAGGAGTCACCGGTCCCCTCCTGCGCCTCCAGGATCAGTGCGCCAGCGCCGTCACCAAACAGCACGCAGGTCGTGCGGTCTTTCCAGTTCATGATCCGTGAAAACGTTTCGGCCCCGATCACCAGAACCCGCTTGGCTTGCCCGGAAACGATCAGTGCATTGGCATTGGCCAGCGCATAGGAAAACCCGGCACAGACCGCCTGCAAATCAAACGCAAAACCACCTGTCATGCCGATGGCGTGTTGCACTTTTGTGGCGGTCGAAGGGAAAGTATAGTCCGGTGTCGAGGTCGCAAGGACCATGGCATCAACGTCCGGTCCTTCTAGCCCGGCATCGGCCAGCGCGTTCAAAGCGGCTTGAGTCGCCAAATCCGATGTCAATTCCCCTTCAGCTGCAAAATGCCGCCGTTCGATACCGGAACGTGATTTGATCCACTCGTCCGAGGTGTCCAGCCAATCCAGAAACTCAGAGTTAGGTACAACGCGTTCAGGCAAGTAATGCCCCACGCCAACGGGGACTGCTCGGATTGTTGTCATTGGTTCTCGCTGCCGTTTTGCGGGTCATCTTGGCTGTTTAACGAACCGGATGCAACACGCGCCGCCAGTTTTTCTGCAAAGCGGATCTCGGCCAGTTTGACGGCCAACTGAATCGCTGCAGCTACGCCGGTCGCATCTGCAGCACCGTGTGATTTGATGACCGTCCCATTGAGCCCGAGGAACACGCCACCATTGACCCGGCGCGGGTCAATCCGGTGGCGCAGGCGGCGCAAAGACGTATAGGCGAACAAGGCCCCCATACGCGACCAGATCGAGTGTTTAAACGCTTCTCGCAGGCGCAGGCTGATCAGACTTGCGGTGCCTTCGGCGGTTTTGAGTGCGACATTGCCGGTAAACCCGTCGGTCACAATCACATCAACCCGGTCCGAGGGTATGTCGCCGCCCTCGACAAATCCGACAAATTCGTAGTCATTGGATTTCGCCCCGTCACTTATCAGGTCATAGGCATCGCGCAACTCAGCACGGCCTTTGTGTTCTTCGGTCCCGACATTCAGCAATCCGATTCGTGGTATTTCGATGTTCAATCCGTTGCGGGCATAAGACGCCCCCATCAGCGCGTATTTGAACAGATCGTGCTCATCCGCCCGGATATCAGCGCCCACATCCAGCATGACGTTAAACCCCTGCGGGTTGAGCGATGGCCAGAGTATCGCAATTGCAGGACGGTTCACACCCAGAGCTTTACGCAGACGGATCATCGATAACGCCATCAATGCACCTGTGTTGCCGCACGAAACAGCGATGGCTGCGTCACCCACGCGCACCGCCTCCAGAGCGTTCCACATACTGGTGCCCTTGCCGTGCCGCATCACGTGGCTTGGCTTGTCTTCCATGCCGACGGTTTCTTTCGTATGGCGGATTTCACAGCGCTCTGCCAGACCCTTGCGCTTGGCCATCAGGGCAGTCAGCAGCTTTTCGTTTCCATGAACGATGTATTTGATTTTACGGTTTTTATTAGCCGCAATGGCCAGGCCGCCAACAACAGCAGCAGTACCGCGGTCGCCGCCCATGGCGTCCACGGAAATAACTGTCCTATTTGTATTGGTTGTACTGATCCGGTGGTTTTCACTTGGCATCCCGGATCAGCCCATCAAATCAGCTTAAGCCGCGTCGTCGTCGAGGTCGATGTCCTCAACAAGCGCGACAACTTCACGATCCGCATAGTGACCACATGCGCCGCAAACGTGATGTGGGCGCTTCAGTTCGCCGCAGCTGGGGCATTCATTAGGGTTGCCGGCAACCAGAGCGTCGTGCGAACGACGATTGTTCCGGCGGGAGCGGGTGATTTTGTTCTGTGGGACAGCCATGTCACAACCTCAAAGATATGGGGTTTGGCTAACCCCGGATGCACGGATCAATACCTGTTTAGGTTCGCCTTGAACAGGTTATTTTCCGCCTGAATGGAAGAGCCGCGAAAATACAAACTTTCCGCAGTTCTGCAAGTCCTATTTATCTGTGATCGGTTTTCATTGTTCCAGTTTTTCCTTCAACCCGGCGAGCGAGGCAAATGGTTTTACATCCTCATCCGTCAGGGGGGCTATTCCGGGCGCAGAGAACTGACCGGTTATCAGAAGTGCATCTTTTGCACGGGGGTAGACCGGCATATTCAATACAATGACTTCCAGCGCAATCTGTTCTAGGTCGATAAATTCTCCCAATGGCTCATGCGTGTCGTTATTGTCCATTTCAATCTCGGTGTCGCTCTCCGGCTCATGCCAGTCAGCAATAAAATGTCGCTCGGCAAACTCGTCGAGCCGGGTTTTAACAGGCTTCAGAGAAACCACACAGGATTGCGTTATTGTAGCTCCAACTTCTGCAGTCAGCATCCAGTTGTTTCTTCCTTCAGGTCTGATATCACCAACGATCCGAACCTTCGATATTTTCAGAAGATCGAGTGATTTTTTGGCCTCAGCCAGCAGTTTTTTGTCAAATTCGAGGTCAAAACGCTGCCCGACACCCTGTGGCAGATCGGCAACCCGAATTCGCACAGCCTGTTGTTCTGCTTCTGATTTTTTCGATACCATAGGTGGAAATCCATGCATTTTTTCTGCAGAATGGGAGAAGGTATTTGATTGTAGAGCACGGTCGCGATATGTGGGCAAGAAGTTTTGCGATGACCGAGGCGTGGTATATGATTTTTCTGCAAGTAGGCAGGCTCCGGCTTTTTGCGGCAACGGCGGCCTGTTTGGCGTTGATTGCCTGTTCCTCGACCTATCGGAACCACGGCTATGTACCGACCGATGAACAATTGGAGAATATCCTGGTTGGTGTCGACACCCAGGACACAGTCGCGGACATTATTGGTCAGCCCGCAAGCACAGGTGTTTTTGCCGAAACAGGCTGGTTTTACATTTCAAGCCGCGTCAAACATCACACCTATCACAAACCCGAAGTCATTAATCGCGAGTTGTTGGCGATATCCTTTGATGAAAAAGGCGTGGTCTCAAACATTGAGCGGTTTGGCTTGGATGATGGTCGTGTCATTACACTCAGCCGCAGGGTTACCTCCTCTGGCGTGAAAAGCCGGGGTTTCTTTGCGCAGATATTCGGCAACCTGGGCAATTTCAATCTGGGTGACCTTACTGACGATCAGTAGCCCCCGCCGTGTCAGCCGGTTTCTGAACCTTCCGGTGCAAAATTTAACGCAACACCGTTCATGCAATAACGTTGGCCGGTTGGGGCCGGGCCATCGTTGAACACGTGGCCCAGATGCGCATCACAACGGCTGCAGGCAATCTCGGTTCGGCGCATGAAAAACCCATTGTCTGCACGTTCCTCGACCGCCTCCGCGCTGAGCGGTTTAAAAAATGATGGCCACCCGGTGCCGGAATCAAATTTCGAACCGGCATCAAATAACGGTGCATCACAGCAGACACAGTGAAAAATGCCCGGTTCTTTTGGGAAATTGTCATTGGAAAAGGCGCGTTCGGTTCCAGCCTTTCGCGTGACTTTGTAGGCCAGATCAGACAGTTGCGCGCGCCATTCAGCTTCGGATTTGGCAATCTTACGGCTCATTTTTGAAGGCTCCCCTGTTATTCCCGTCTTAGAACTATATGTGTATCCCGTTCCGAGATTATCTATGGCATAATCGCGGTGTTGCAAGCAGGGATTCTCAACGTGAACCAGCAAATGAAATGGATAGTTAAAGGTCGCTACAGAGCCCGAATTTCGAACAAGCCGGACGATGTTCTAGCGGCACAGCGCCTGCGCAGCGAACAATTCAGTCTTGCCGGAGCAGAAAAGGCCCGAACCGAGGTACTGGACCGCGATCAGTTCGATGGAGTTTGCCAGCATGCCGTGATCGAAGACGTGACCACCGGCGAACTGGCGGCTTGTTTCCGGTTTTTGCATTTGCGAAACTCCGAATTGATTGACCGAAGTTATTCGGCACAGTTTTATAACCTCGACCGACTGAAATCCTACCCGTATCCCCTGTTGGAGATTGGCCGATTCTGCATTCGGGATGGACAGCTTGATCCCGATATTCCGCGCATGGCCTGGGCGTTGCTGACCCGGTATGTTGATGCCAACAGAATAGGGCTGATGTTTGGCTGTTCGTCGTTTCAGGGTACTGAAATCTCTGCCTATCTTGATGCGTTTGCTCTGTTGAAGGACCGCCACCTTGCCCCGGACATCTGGGCTCCCAAAGTCAAGGCGCCCGAGGTTGTTCGTTATTGCGATCTATTGGCTCACGAAAGCCCGGCCAGGGCGAATGCAGCCAGAACCATGCCGTCACTGCTAAGGACGTACCTGACAATGGGGGGATGGGTTTCGGATCATGCGGTCATCGACCGTCATCTGAATACGCTGCACGTCTTCACGGGCGTGGAAATTTCTGCGATATCGCCAATGCGGAAAATGCTGCTGCGGGCCGACGCAGCTTAGAGCAACTCACGTTAATCTGATCCAGATTGAACGTGAAATGCCGGTCTAAGCATCTGGTGTCACAGCTTTTCACGATTCATTGGTGATTCCAATAATTCGTGAAAAGCTCTAGAGCGTTTCGAGTTTACTTGAACCACTGAATAAATTCGAAACCTCTACGTTATCAGTATCATAGACCGGCAGGTTTTGTATCAACCTGTCGCAGGTTAATGCAGAAACGAGTCAACCTCCGGTGTGGCTCATATGGCGGCTCATTTGCCCGTCGACGGCTTGCCTTGAATAATCAAAGTCGTGGCCTTTTGGTTTGCGGGCTATTGCTGCGTGGATCGCGGTTATCAGGGGGGGGTCGTCGCCCGGATTGTCGCGCAGCACTTTGCGCAGGTCTGCTTCATCTTCCTGTCCCAGACACTGGAACAGCTGCCCGGTGCAGGTCAGCCGTACACGGTTGCAGCTTTCGCAGAAATTATGTGTCAGCGGCGTGATAAACCCGATTTTCTGACCGGTCTCGTTGACCCGGGTATAGCGGGCAGGACCGCCGGTATTTTCGGCAATATCGGTCAGGCTCCAGCTTTTCTCCAAACGGCTGCGCAGGTCCTTTAGCGACCAATACTGGTCCAGCCGGTCTTCATTCCCCACGTCCCCCATCGGCATCACTTCGATGAAGGTCAAATCCATATCTTGTTCGGCACACCAGTTTACTATGGTCTCAAGTTCATCTTCATTTGTTCCCTTCAACGCCACCGCGTTGATCTTGACCCGCAATCCGGCTTCCTGCGCTGCATCTATGCCATCCAGCACCTGCGCCAGCCGCCCCCAACGTGTGATGTCGGCAAATTTGGCCTCATCCAGCGTGTCGAGCGAAATATTGACCCGCCTCATGCCAAAAGCATACAAGTCCCGCGCAAACCGGCGCAGCTGCGATCCGTTTGTGGTCAGCGTCAGTTCTTTCAACGCCCCACTGTCCAGATGCCGCCCCATCGCATTGAAGAATTCCATGATCCCGCGTCGCACCAACGGTTCGCCGCCGGTGATCCTCAGTTTCTCGACGCCCTGGCTGATGAAGGCCGAACACATCCGGTCGAGTTCCTCCAGCGTCAGCAATTCCTTCTTGGGCAAAAAGGCCATGTTTTCCGACATGCAATAGACGCAGCGAAAATCGCAGCGATCAGTTACCGATACACGCAGGTAATTGATCCTGCGCTGAAACGGGTCGGTGAGTTTGGGTGTGTCAGTCATGAACGCTATGTAGGATTTGCCGAACAGGCAGGCAAGCCCAAAGCAACGTTGGTTGCGTTGAATCCCTGGTGCAATGGCCCTAGGTTCGATATGTTAACTCAGGACAATCAGACCGTGACAGAATTCGCTACCCCGTTGACTACCCGCCAAAACAACTGGCAAGCGATGTACGATGCCTTTCGCTGGAATCTGCCACCTCGATTGAATATCGCCACCGCCTGTTGCGAAAAATGGACCACACGGGATCCGGAGCGCACGGCGCTTGTTGTTTTTGGGGCAGACAGCAGCAGTCAAAAGGTCACTTATCAAACGCTCAACCGCCACGCCAACCAATTTGCCAACGTTCTGGCGGCGCAGGGGCTTGGCCAGGGAGATCGCTGCGCGATCCTGTTGCCGCAGTGTCTGGAAACGCTTGTCTGCCATTTCGCAATCTACAAAAGCGCCTCCATTGCTCTGCCGCTGTTCACCCTGTTTGGCGCCGACGCGCTGAGGTATCGGTTACAGAACTCCGGTGCTCGGGCAGTTGTTACAAACGCAGCGAACCTGCCAAAACTGATGGAAATTGCCGGTGACCTGCCAGCTCTCCAATCCATCTGGTGCATTGACGGGCCTCAATCCGGGGCACTTGATTTCCACGCTGATCTGGCCATCGCATCCGACCGGTTTGAAACCGTCCCGACAACTCCCGATGATCCGGCGCTCCTAGTCTATACTTCTGGCACCACTGGCCCGCCCAAAGGCGCGCTGCACGCGCATCGGGTGGTTTTGGGACATCTGCCGTCCGTTGAGGTCACGCATCACTTCTTCCCCAAACTAGGTGATTGCGTTTGGACCCCTGCTGACTGGGCCTGGATGGGCGGGTTGATGAACGTAACGCTGCCCGCGCTTTACTACGGTGTGCCGGTGGTGGCGCACCGGATGGGCAAGTTTGACCCCGGGTTTGCCTGGCACCTGATGAATACCTGCGGTGTGCGAAATTCCTTTCTGCCGCCAACCGCGCTCAAGCTCATGCGCCAGCAGCCGGTTCCCGCCAGTCAGCCGCTACGTTCCGCCACTTCCGGCGGAGAGGCACTGGGCGCGGACATGTTCCTCTGGGCGCAGGAGGAACTGGGCCTGACCATCTCCGAAATCTATGGCCAGACCGAATGCAACCTTGTGCTGGGCAATTGCCCAAAGGTATTTCCGCCGGTTCCAAGCTCCATGGGGCGACAGATACCCGGTACGCGCGTGGCTATTCTGGATGAAGCGGGCAGGGAGGTGCCCCCCGGCACCCCAGGCGAAATTGCGATTGACCGGGGGCAGGTAGGGATGTTTCTGCGCTATTGGGACAATCCCGAAAAGACCGCGTCGAAATTCTTGGGAGACTGGATGCTGACCGGGGATATCGGCGAGATGGACGATCAGGGATATTTTCGCTTCTCATCACGCGATGATGATGTGATTTCTTCGGCCGGATATCGCATCGGCCCAACGGAAATCGAAAACTGCCTGACCGGCCACGCCGATGTGGTCATGGCCGCCGTCATTGGCGTACCGGACCCGATCAAGGGACAGGCGGTGAAAGCCTTTGTCGTGCTGCGGGATGGCGCAGAGTGGGAGGGGCTTGAAGCAGAGCTTATCCAACACGTCCGTTCCCGGCTTTCTCCGCATCTGGCACCGAAAACGATTGGGCCCCGCGACAGTTTCCCGATGACAGCAACGGGCAAGATCATGCGGCGGGAATTGCGGGAGGGCTGAAGCCCGGCCTACGTAAGGAAACGCTCTAATTCACCTGCACCATCTTGCCCGGATTGAGGATATTCTCCGGATCGAGCGCCCGTTTGATATCTGCCATCACGCTCCAGGCGTCGCCGTGTTCGGCGGCCATGTATTTCATCTTGCCAGCCCCGATGCCGTGTTCGCCAGAGACCGTGCCGCCCAGCTCCAGTGCCTTCATGTTCATCCGGTGGATGAGTCCCTGTGCGGCTTCCCATTCTTCAGTGTTGCCCTCCTCGACCAGCAGCAGAGTATGATAATTGCCATCCCCGACATGGCCCAGAATCGGTGCGTAAATCCCGTGCTCTGCGGCGTCTGCCATGGTCGCTTCAATCGCTTCGGCCAGTTTTGAGATTGGCACGCAGACGTCTGAGGTAATTCCCACCGCACCTGGCCGCACCGCCCGGACCGCAAAATATGATTCGTGCCGGGCTTTCCAGAGGGCCGAGCGTTCCTCAGCTTTCGCCGACCATTTGAAGCCGCCGCCGCCAAACTCTGCTGCGATTTCTGCCATTTGTTCGGCCTGTTCCTTCACGCCGGTTTCGCTTCCGTGAAATTCCAGAAACAAATGCGGGCATTCGCTTAACTCCAACCCGGAGTAATTGCTGATCGCGATGATCGACGGTGTATCGACATATTCGATCCGCGCCATCGGCAGCCCGATCTGCACCGCCATGATAACGGCGTTCACGGCACTTTGCGTGTCCGGGAACTCACAGACCGCTGCTGACACGGCCTCGGGCTGTCCATGCAGTATCAGGGTCAGCTCGGTAATCACTCCAAGCGTGCCTTCGCTGCCCACCATCAGCCGGGTCAGGTCATAGCCAGCGCTTGATTTTCGCGCCTGCGTGCCGGTGCGGATCACCCGCCCGTCCGCCAGCACCACCTCCAGCGCCAGAACATTGTCCTTCATCGTGCCGTAACGCACTGCGGTGGTCCCGCTTGCTCGGGTTGCTGCCATTCCGCCGAGGGTGGCATTGGCGCCGGGATCAATCGGAAAAAACAACCCTGTCGCCCGCAATTCCTCGTTCAGTTGTTCGCGTGTCACGCCGGGCTGGATCACCACGTTCAGGTCTTCGCCATGCACCTCCAGCACTTTGTTCATTTGCGAAAAGTCCAGCGTCACCCCGCCACGAAAGGCCACAATATGCCCTTCCAGTGATGTACCCACACCATAGGGCACTACCGGGCAACCGTGCCGGTGGCAAATTTCGACAACCTGGGAAACTTCCTTGGTGGTCTCGGGAAAGGCTACCGCGTCAGGCAGTGCAGGCGGCGTATGGGCTGCATCGCGTGCATGCAATTCCCGTACCGAATGCCCGGTCGACAACCTTTCCCCTAACAGGGCTTTTATCTCGGCGATTGCTGCGGCATTGTCAGGCATGAAGGGACTCCTTTGATGCCGCAACTGTAGAAAACCAGCGGTCGGGGGGAAAGTCCGAATACGGGTGTATCTGGCTTTGTTTCGCCAACGAAGTTTGATACGCACCAACACCGGATACTTGAAGCGGCGGTTCAGCTTCAATCCGGTTTAAGTTGAATAGGAACCATCCGGGGGTGAGGGATCGCCGCGTGAAAAGAGACGCCAGCCATCCGTTTCGCAAAAGTCATCCGTGGAGCCGCGAGGTTCTGCAGGCGATCCGCCGACAGGGGCCAGACCATTTGCAGTTCTGGATTCTGGCCCTGATCATCGGCATTGCCGCCGGGTTTGCCACCCTCGCGTTTCGCGTCGGCGTCTATTCTGTGCAGGAGTTGATCTACGGTGAGGATGATATCCGGCTGGCCTCTGCCATCAGCCGGCTGCCCTGGTACTGGGTGCTGGGCGTACCTGCCATCGGCGGGGTGATCGTCGGGGCGATCATGCAACGCTACACCAGGGACGGACGCAACCGCTCGGTTGCCCATGTGATCAAGGGCGCGGTATTGAATGACGGAAGGGTCGAAGGCCGCGCCGGGCTGGCCTCTGCTGTGGCGTCGTTCATCACCCTGTCAACCGGCGGCTCCACCGGGCGCGAAGGGCCGGTTGTTCATCTTGCCGCGGTCATTTCAAGTAAAATCTGCCGTTTGATCAACGCGGATGGTGTGACCGGGCGTGACCTGATGGGCTGTGCGGTTGCCGCCGCGGTTGCCGCTTCTTTCAACGCACCAATCGCTGGAACCATTTTTGCCATGGAAGTTGTGCTGCGCCACTATGCTGTTCATGCCTTTGGTCCAATTGTGATTTCCGCTGTCTGCGGTGCGTTGATCAGCCGAATCGGTTTCGGCGACATCACCGAGTTTATCCTGCCGGCACACTCACTTGAGTTCTATGTCGAATTACCGGCCTTCTTTCTGCTTGGCCTGCTGTGTGGTCTGGTTTCTGTCGTGATGATGCGTTCGATTTTCTGGGCCACGGATCTGGGCGATGACCTGCAGCAACGCTGGTCGGTTCCGGCCTGGCTGCGGCCAGGAATCACCGGTGTGATGCTTGGAGCAATAGCAATCGCCTTTCCCCATATCATTGGCGTTGGGTATGAAACAACGTCTCGAGCGCTGACCGGTAATATCACTTTTTGGGGCGCTGTTATCTTCGCCGTTGTCAAAGTGGCTGCTGTGGCCATTACCGTAGCGGGCCGTATGGGCGGGGGCGTGTTTTCGCCCGCGCTGATGCTGGGCGCGCTGACAGGGTTGTCTTTTGGCTGGGTTGCCACCTCGATCTTTCCGACGGTATCGGGCAGCGAAACCCTTTACGCGCTTGCCGGGATGGGGGCGGTTGGAGCGGCGGTTCTCGGTGCGCCGATTTCAACTTCGTTGATCGTGTTTGAAATGACCGGCGACTGGCAGCTTGGCATAGCGGTCATGATTGCGGTTGCCATGTCGTCCACGCTTTCCAGCAAATTCATCGCCCGGTCCTTTTTTCTCGAACAATTGGAACGCTGGGATGTTCATCTGGCCGCCGGTCCCCAGGCTTATCTTCTGGGCGCCATTCCGATCGGGGGGCTGCTACGCAAGAAAGGGGCAGTCGACTCCGCGCCTGAAGACGAATGTCTCCGGATGATTGCAGATGGAGTGCATGTGATAAAGGCGGCAACGCTCGAAGTCGCCTTTCCGCGGTTTGAAGGCGACAAATACCCGTTCATTCCGGTTGTTGAGGCGGGGGACGATCCGGACAACCCGGTTCTGATTGGTGCCTTATTTCAGATTGACGCGTTAAAGGCCTACAATGATGCCCTGTCAGAAACCGCTCGGGAGGAACATTCGTGACCCTTCAGCTCACGGATTCCACGGTGGCGTGTTCGGGGTAAAACGCCAGGTGGTCTTTGATTGCCGCCACTTGTTTCAGCGGGGTCTCATAAGACCAGGCAAAATCTTTGAGAGTCCGGCTCTTTCCCACCATATGAAAATAGCCAGCTGTACCCTTGTGTGGGCAGACCGTGGTTTTGTCTGACGCGTCAAGAAAGGCCATCGTAATGTCTTCGCGCGGCACGTAAGTCACCTCCGGAAAATCACCTTCTTTCAACAAAAGAACATTTTTACTCTCGCCGATAATGGCGCCAAGCGAACGCACGACCCAGGCGCCCTCTGCTTTGGTGATTGTGATTTCCGGTCCGGCCATTTCTGTTTCCCCTGTTCAGTTCGTACATAAATAGCACAGATTTGAACCAGGGGTAGGCATGTCACATCGGCGCGCAGGCCTGCACCAGCCAGTTTTGCGTTTCCGGAGTGCAGCGGGGTGAGATTTTCTCAACAACCTGATCATGATAGTTGTTAAGCCAGTCCTGCTCGCCGGTACTTAACAAGGTAATATCTATCATCCGCCGATCCAGCGGGGCCCAGGTCAGTGTGCGAAATTGCAGCATTTCGCGGTTATCGGCACCGGCAATGTCTGGCGCAGATTCGACGATGATCAGGTTTTCCAGTCGAATGCCAAAGGCACCCTCACGGTAATACCCGGGCTCATTGGACAGGATCATCCCCGCCCGCAGGGGCACGTCGGAAAGCCGGGACAGCCTTTGCGGCCCCTCATGCACGCTCAGATAAACGCCGACCCCGTGTCCGGTGCCGTGATTGAAATCAAGCCCCGCGCGCCACAGCGCGGCGCGCGCCAGTGGATCAAGGTCACGCCCGGTCAGCCCCTTTGGAAAGCGCTGGCGGGAGATTGCAATCATGCCTTTCAGCACCAGTGTGAAAGCATACACGGCCTCGGGCGCTGGTGTGCCGATGGCCATGGTCCGGGTGATGTCGGTGGTGCCGTCCAGGTACTGCGCGCCACTGTCCACCAACAACACATCGCCACTTTCTATCTGGCGGTTGGTGTCCTCGGTCACCCGGTAATGCACAATCGCGCCGTTGGGCCCCGAGCCACAGATGGTATCAAACGAAATATTGCGTAATTCGCCGGTTGCGTTTCGGAAAGTTTCCAGCCTTTTTACCACATCGATTTCACTCAACCCGGGCGTGGACCCCTGTGCATCAAGCCAAGCCAGAAACTCGGCTACAGCCGCCCCATCGCGCAGATGCGCTTCTGTAGTTCCGGCGATTTCGGCTGCGTTTTTGCAGGCTTTGGGCAGGGCAGTTGGATCAGGGGAATCAGCGGTTTCAACGCCTGCCGCGCTCAACCGGTTACCAACCCAAATAGGCGCGGTTTTTGGGTCAACTGCCACCACTCCTTCCAGAGTATCCAGCGCCGGGCCGAACTGATCCGTTGAGGAAGCTTCTACCGAGTTTCCAAGATGCTCCCGCAGGTTGGCATCCATCTTGGCAGCATCGAGAAACAGCCGCACTGTTCCGTCCGCCATGGCAATTGCAAAGGCCAGCGCCACCGGTGTCTGCCCCAGATCGGTGCCGCGGGTATTCAGAAGCCAGGCGATTGAATCCAGTTGAGTCAGGACGGCCGCATTGTGGCCTTTCTTGCTCAGTGTCTCGCCCAGTTCCAACTGCTTCTGGCTGTGGCCTTTCCCGGCCAGTTCAGTCGGGTAAGGCACCATCAGGTCGCTCGGAGGACCGGGCTGATCCTGCCAGATTTCATCAACCAGATTGGTGCATTGGCGCAGCGAAATGCCTGAATTTCCAAGAGATTTCTCTAGCGTTTCAATCTCATCTTTTGTGTGCAGCCACGGGTCATAACCAACAACGCCTCCTGCCGACAATTGCTCCTGCAACCAGTCGCCGGGCTTGGTCTCCGGCCAATTCACCGGTGTAAACGCAGTCTGATCCACCTGGTCGCGCACCTGAAGGCGGTAACGCCCGTCGATGAAAACCCCGGCAACCTCAGCCAGCGCGATGCAAAACCCGGCGGAACCGGTAAACCCGGTCAGCCAGGCCAGCCGCTGGTCTCTGCCGATGACATATTCGCCCTGATGGGCATCAGCCCGGGGTACCAGAAACCCATCCAGCCCCCTTTCGCGCAGCAAAGCCCTCAACGCTGCCAGACGGGGCGCGCCAGTGTCCGGTGTTGTTGTTGCCTTGAAGGTCTGAAACATCAGGCAGATCGTTTCTGCTGAGTCCGGGTGGCGCTGCGCTGATCGTTGTCAAAAAGCGAGGCCAGTTGTTCGGTGATCGCACCGGCCAGTTGCTCTGCATCAGTGATCGTGACCGCCCGCTGATAATATCGCGTCACGTCATGGCCGATGCCAATGGCGATCAGTTCTACCTGACGGCGTTTTTCAACCATCTCGATCACGTCGCGCAGATGTTTTTCTAGGTAATTGGCCGAGTTGACCGAAAGGGTGCTGTCATCCACCGGCGCACCGTCGGAAATCACCATCAGGATGCGGCGCTGTTCGGGGCGGTTCACCATGCGCCGGTGGGCCCATTCCAGCGCTTCACCATCGATGTTTTCCTTCAGCAACCCCTCTTTCATCATCAGGCCCAAATTGGGCCGGGTCCGCCGCCAGGGTGCATCGGCGCCCTTGTAGATTACATGGCGCAGGTCGTTCATCCGCCCCGGGGACTGTTCGCGCCCCTCTGTCAGCCAGCGTTCGCGACTTTGCCCGCCTTTCCACGCCCGGGTGGTGAAGCCGAGTATTTCGCATTTCACCTGACAGCGTTCCAGCGTGCGGGCCAGAACATCAGCGCAGATTGCGGCGATGGAAATCGGGCGGCCGCGCATGGAGCCGGAATTGTCCAACAGCAGGGTGACGATGGTGTCTTTGAACTTGGTGTCGTTTTCCACCTTGAAGCTCAGCGGTGTGGTCGGGTTGGACACCACCCGCGCCAGCCGGCCAGCGTCCAGAATCCCCTCTTCCATGTCAAACTGCCACGAGCGGTTCTGCTGGGCCTGCAGGCGACGCTGCAATTTGTTAGCCAGCCGCGAAACCGCACCCTTCAGCGGTTCCAGCTGCTGATCGAGATAGGCCCGCAGGCGTTCCAGCTCTGCCGGTTCGGCCAGTTCCTCGGCCAGAACTTCTTCATCAAAATCAGTGGTAAAGACCTTGTAATCCGGGTCCGCATCGGAATGGGCCGGGGGCGGGGGATCAAGCGGCGGCATCCCGTCGGGCGCCTCCATCTCCTCAGTGTCCTCCATTGCCTCCATCTCCTCGGCAGACAATTGCGCCATTTGTTCGGCGGAGGGCTGCTGATCGTCCTGGCTTGGCTCGCTGTCGTCGTCCTGTTCCTGATCGTCGCCGCTGTCTTGATCCTGCTCCTGATTGTCGTCCGGGTCCTCCTCGGCCTCGTCCTCCTGATCCTGATCGGCCTCATCCGGGTCTTCACCCAACTCGTCGCCAAAGCCTAGGTCCGAGATCAGTTGCCGGGCGAATTTGGAGAATTCTACCTGATCGGTGAGGATTTCGTCGACATTGGCAAAAGTGTCGCCGGAACGTTCCTCGATCTGGGTGCGCCACTGATCCATGGCGTTGGTGACGGTGGGTGGCAGGTCTTGCCCGGTTGCCAGATGCCGCAGGTAATAGCCAAGGGCGGTGGGCATTGGCACGTCTTTGAAACTCTGCGCCTGATCGTAGCCGAGTTTTTGTGCCTCAGCTTCCAGCAAAGCGTTGATATTGCCGCGGGTCCCGGGCATGGCGCGGGCGCCGGCCGCCTCGCAGCGGGCGGTTTCAAGCGACTCGTAAATCGAACGCGCGCTGTCACCCGTCGGGCAATACCGCTGGTGCGTCGCCTCATTGTGAAACCGCAGCTTCAGCGCCAGCGCGTCCGCCGTACCCCGTGCCGCCAGAACCTCCTGTTTGGTCATCCGCCGCGTCACTTGTGGTAAGCGCATGGTATCGGCAGACATGCCCGGTGGATCAACCGAATAAGCCACGTTCAGCTCCGGCTCATTCGCCATCGCCTTGGTGGCTTCGGTGAGGGCCTTTTTGAACGGATCAGCGGGGTTATCGTTGGGTTTAGTCATCTTACCCCTCTTTTGCCGCTAAACGGGCCAGTTCTGCAATATGAACTTCACCGCCATCTATCACCGGATACCCCGGATCGTTGCCTTCAAAGGCCAGAAACAAGTCCGTTCCGGCGAGGAACACCGCCTCAGCACCGTCGTTGCGGACCATCGCCGCGCCGATGTCAAAGAACATCTGGCGCTCTTCCTCGGTGCAACTGCCGCGTTGCGCCATGGTGACATAGGCGTTTCCGACGTCCTCAACCGCATCGGCAGGTGGTAAAACCTGCTCGACCCCATTCAGCGCTCCGTAAAGCCCACTGGTCATCACCCGACCGGCACCAAGCAGGCCCAAGCGTTTGATACCGCGTGCAGTGACAGCGTTGCGAATCACATCCACCGCGTTGACGACCGGGATTGGGGACAGGGCGATGGTTTCTTCAATACAATAATGCCCGGCAAGCGCGGTCACCGCTGCCACATCAGCGCCCGCAGCCGCCAGATCGCGGATATGGGCGGCAAAAACTTCGGCCTGTTCAACGCGCCGGTCAGCGAAGAAGTTTTGGACCAGTGGGCCGTTGTCGGCATGGGCGATGGTCATCCGGAACGGCACGCCAGCCGTCTTGGAGGCGGCGACCATGCCGCGATAGTAAAACGTGGTGGCCGCCGGGCCGATGCCGCCAATCAGACCGATGTGCATGGTTGGCTCCTAATAGCTGGGAACCCCCATTGACCGAGTCTGGTCTGGTGTAAAATTAGTGCGTTGTTAACCCTGGGTTTGCAATGTGGGTCGCGGATGACTAGATTCAACGGGGCAAAGGAACGCGAAAAATGGCTGACGACACCGAAAATCATACGATCAAATTGCTGCAGGAAATGCGCAGAGAGATGAGTGATAGATTTGACGCTGTGGACCGCAAGTTTGATGCGGTCGATGCCCGGTTTGACGAAATCGACCGGCGTTTTGATAATGTCTACGAACGCTTTGACGGCACCGACGGCCGCATAGATGGCGTGACCCACCTGTTGACCCTGATGGCGGCGCATTCGGCGAATATTGACGGTCGGGTTGAGAGTCTGGAAGCCTTTGCGGAGTCGCTGACGGACGGGCGGTAGCTGTTGCGATACAAAATGCTGTGTGGACATATTGTAGTATAATATCACCAAACCAACCCCTTAGTTTCATCGTATTGGCCGGCTAGCTCCTTGCAGGAGGCAACAAACTCTACGTCCTCCTCAACTTTGAAATCCGCTTCTGGATCTTCGCGTAATAATTTTTCCCTGATATTGATTTTCAGTTCCCTAGCATCCGTTCCTACTAAGTTAGCCGCTAATTCCAAAAAAGCATCCGACTTAATGTGCGAGGGTTGCTTGCGACCACCAAATTCATGATCCAACAGATAGTGAACGCCACATTGCAAAGCATGAAAGTCGGGATGATACAAATCAATCGTTTCTACATTCTCATCCTGCGCGAAAGTGATACTTCCAAATGTTAGGACCAAAACGCACGATATGATCTTATACTTAGCCAAGACTCACACTCGCCGCACTCTCCGGCAACTCCTCGTCAAAACACCGCTGATAGAACTCCGCCACGGTTTGGCGTTCCAACTCGTCACACTTATTCAAAAATGTCAGACGAAATGCAAAGCCCACGTCTTTAAAAATCTTGGTGTTCTGCGCCCAGTTGATCACTGTGCGGGGCGACATCACGGTTGAGATATCGCCGTTCATGAACGAGGTTCGCGTCAGGTCAGCAACCGTCACCATATGGCCGATCATCTTGCGTCCCTCGCTGGTGTTATACAGCGGGTTTTTTGACAGCACGATCTGGGTTTCCGCGTCATGGCTGAGATAGTTCAGTGTGGCCACCATCGACCAGCGGTCCATCTGCGCCTGGTTGATCTGCTGCACCCCGTGGTAAAGCCCGGTGGTGTCGCCCAGACCCACGGTGTTGGCGGTGGCAAACAGGCGAAAGGACGGATGCGGGGTGATGATCTCATTCTGATCGAGAAGCGTCAGTTTCCCGTCATGCTCCAGCACCCGCTGGATCACGAACATCACGTCCGGGCGCCCGGCATCATATTCGTCAAACACAATCGCGGTCGGGTTCCTGAGCGCCCAGGGCAGGATACCATCCTGAAACTCGGTCACCTGCTTGCCTTCGCGCAGCTTGATCGCGTCTTTGCCGATCAAATCGATGCGGGAGATATGGCTGTCCAGATTGACCCGAACGGTTGGCCAGTTCAACCGCGCCGCGACCTGTTCGATATGGGTCGATTTGCCGGTGCCGTGATAGCCTTGGATGATCAGCCGCCGGTTATAGGCAAACGCGGCCAGAATCGCCAAAGTCGTATCGGGGTCAAATTTATAAGTGCTGTCCAGCTCGGGCACGCGGTCGCTGCGTTCTGCAAAGCATTTCACCTGCATATCGTTGTCAATGCCAAAGGCTTCGCGAACCGAAAGCGATTGTGTCGGTTCACCGATGTCCAAAGTGCCGTCTGCCATGTCGTCTGTCCTGAGTTTTTCTGCGCAATGCAGGTTTCCTGAACTTAGTGGAATATAACGCGCAGGCTTGCAAGAGGCAGCGTCGAAAATAGGGTGTGTTCATAGGCTGAAATTTCTGGCCTGCCAAACACCCGCAGCGCCAATGAGGGGTATCAATCCAACTGGTTCACCGGGGCACCCCTGTTTGCCACGGGTTCCTGAAGATTGAAGGTTTTAACCTTGGTCCAGGCGGTTAGTCACGTATCACTGGTTTTCGCGGTGCGTGAGTGATGATCTCCGGTGCACCACCGGTGATAATCGCCTGCTCGCCCACTGCCATGGACAAGCCGGTTTCCCGGTCGTTCAGGATCATATGGGTGAAGAACGTCATGTTTTCCTGCAACACCGTTTCGTTGCCGTGGAATATCATCGGCTGTTCCATCCAGGTCGGCGGCCAGGCCGCGCCCATTGTGTAGCCGCAGACGGTCAGAACGGCATCGGCCTCGCCGTTGTTCTCCAGTATCGATTTATAGGTATCGTAAAGTTCGCCAACGGTAGTTCCCGGGCGCATTTTGGCCTGTACCGCCTCAAGCGCAACCACGCTGGTTTCATGCATTTTCAGATGGCGGGGGTTGATCCTTGGCCCGGTCAGCACAACACACATGCAGGCGGTGTGGTAGTGGCGGTACGCAAGCCCCAACTCCAGTGTTACCTGATCGTTTTTCTCTACGTGTTTGCGCCCTGATGTATAACGCAGGTTAAGTGCGGAATCGCCACTGCCAAAGGGCGGGATATGGGCAGGCAGGTCCGCGTCCAGGCGAAACAGCGTGTCATAGAAGGTTGCGTAAATATCGCCCTCAAAGGCACCGGCATAGGTGGCGTCAATTGTCTTACCCATCACCGTGCCCATGATCTCTCCGGCCTTGCGGAAATAATCCAGTTCTGCCGGGCTCTTGACCAGCCGCAATTCGCGGATGAAGTCTGGCGCAACCTGTAATTCACACCAGCCCTCCAGCGCCGTCTGAATTTCCAGAAACAGACGCGGGGTCAGCCCCATAGTGTCGACCTGAATGCCGACCCGTTTGCCAGCGAAACCATGCGCGGCCAGCATGTCCTTGATATGCTCCGCGCGGCTTGATTGCGCCGCGTCTTCGGACACGCGTATATCCGAACATATAGACGAATAGGTAACATTGCCCAGATCAGCAGGCCGCGCCAGATGTACCAGGGCGCCATCTGTTCCGATGAGCATGCTGGCGAATATGCAAAACCCGTCGCTTTCATATCCGGTCAGCCAGAACATATCCTCGATCTTGAACAAAAGCAGGGCATCCAGCCCCAGCTCCTGCATCCGGTTGCGGGTTTTATCCTGTCGATCAGCGAATTCGGCATGGCTGAAATGGACGTAGGGTTTGGGCATTGCTTGGCTCCGGCACTTGTTTGTGCCCTCAAAAACCACACCCCGGATTCAGCGGCAAGAATATTCGCGCCAGTGCGACGCTGCAAATGCAGACACCCCCTAAAGTTCCGGCTGTTCTTGATCCAGGTATTTCAGGTTACAGCGGTTTTCGTTAAACCTGAATCAGGTTTGGCGAAAAACGTCCCGA
>JAAEUI010000586.1 GCA_024227475.1 Paracoccaceae bacterium
CTGGTAGGCAAAAGATGCCGGCCTGAGAAACTCGTTTCGCCCATCCCCTGGCTTAAAGCTGGTATTGCGTTCCGCAAACTTGGGGTTTTCCCGGCTTCTCCAATAACAATTCACGAGATCGTTGCTGCCACATTGCGTCAATAGTGAATTACTATCAGATTAGCCCTAATCTAATCTGATAGTAATAAGTTGCATTTTATTTTGGTTCATGTTTAAGAATATTGACCAGGGAACAATGCCTTGATGTATGTCTATCTTTTTGGCAGTTTTCACGTTTCTACCCGCAAGTTGTCCGAAGTCGAACTGCGGCCCACAGCCGCCCGTCTGCTCGCCTTTCTGCTACTGCACAGAGATGATGCCCATCATCGCGAGATGGTGGCAGAATCCTTCTGGCACAAAGCCGAAATCGGCCGCGCGCGCAAAAGCCTCAACACGACGCTCTGGCAATTGCGCAACGCCCTGGGTCGGGCAGATGAGATTCAAGGTGAGTTGATTACCACGACCCTCGAGCAGATTCGCATTAACCAACAGCACGATCTGTGGCTCGACGTGGCTCTTTTTGAAGAACAGGCCAACCGAGGGCTGGCTCATCCAGCGGACAGACTCTCACCGCCGGCCATCCGAGCCCTGGAAGAATCTACCCAACTCTATCGGGGTGACCTGCTGACCGGCTTTTTCGATTCTTGGGCCTTAAGCGAACGAGAGCGACTGCGCCTGATCTATCTCAGATGCCTGACCCACCTGATGGAGCATCATCAACATCAAAACAATCTGGATATAAGCATAGATTACGCCCAGCGGATTTTGAGCGTAGAACCCTGGCGTGAAGATGTTCATCGTCGCTTGATGCGCCTCTATGCTGAGAGCGGGCGACGGACCAGTGCCATCGAGCAGTACAAGCTCTGCCGCCAAATATTGGCTGAGGAACTGGACATTCCGCCGCTGGCGGAGACAAAGGCCCTCTACCAGCAGTTGGTGGCTGGTTCGCCTGCCGGCCATCTGCGGCCAAATCACATAACCGTTGACCAGCCACCAGCGGAGAATGGTTCGCCAGATCCGACTCTGAGGGATGCAACCCAGCAGCTCCAAACGGCGCTCCGGATGATGAAAGATGCTCAGGCAACACTGCATCACGCGGTCGCCCTTGTGGAGCATTTGACCCAACGAGATCTCCCGAAAAATAGATAATTTGTGCCCCTCATCTGCTCAATTTTTGAGCAACGCCCCCTTGTCTGCAATGCAACCTGCCTTTTTTGATACGGCGTTGATAGCGGCGTGATAATAGCATGATCGCAGTGTGGTATAACAGACAAAAGATAAACGTCGATGACTGTTTACCAACCCGTTTCCTGGCGTCTACCCAATAGTTAAAATGTCAAATATAAATATCTCACCCAAAGCAGAGGCTCCCGACGAAATCAAGCATGTGTTTATCGTACGCCTGTGGTGTGAACCGCAAGAGCGGGTAGACACATTGCCAGAATGGCGAGCGCTCATTGAGCACGTCAACTCAGGTAAACGGTATGTTGTGGATGATATAAACGCCATATTTTCCTTATTGGCCCCTCATTGGGACGATCTGGGCGTCGGTGGCCCGCCTACGAATTGCAAACCATTGCCATGACCTGTAAAGATTGATCGAATATTCTGAAGAGTGCTCTGTGGACTATTTCCGCTCCTCCTTTCAACATATATTCGCCGAATTAGAACGGATCGACCTGCTGATCCGGATTCAGGTTTGGCGTATGCAGCAAGTACGCGGAACCAACTCGGAACTGGGTCCATTTTATGTCAGTGACGAGGAGGTCAAGCAAGGCTTTGAGCAGCCGCTTGGCCGGCCGAAATGGGCCACCGTAGCCAGTCCACTCGACCAGGCAGAAATTCAGGCGATGCTGGGCGCTCTATCGGCGACCATTGCCCGCCAAAAGAGCGAGAGTTTGCGGCGCGGGATCTCTTTACCCTTGGATACCCTGGCTCACTGCTTTCAACTTACGAACTTTGATATCGATGTACTGTTGATCTGTCTGGCCACCGAGCTCGATATGCGCTATCAACGCTATTATGCCTATCTGCAAGATGACGTCAGCCGCAAGCACCCCAGCGCCGATCTCGTTCTCAGTTTGTGTGCGCCTACATTAGAGGACAAATTGGCAATGCGCGGCCATTTTGCCCTTGAGGCCCCATTGCGCAAACACCGGCTGGTCCATCTATTTACCACGGCTGACCAGATTCATCCGCCCCTGCTGGATCAATCTCTCAAAGTGGACGACCGCATCGTGGATTATTTGCTCTATGGGCCAGACACACAGCCGGGGGCCATCGACCACATCCAACGGATTGTACCCCAGGCCCAGTTGGATGCAGCGCTGCCCCCGACGCAAACCAAAGCCCGCTTGCAGGCCCTGGCAAAACGTCAGACAACCGATGAAGCGCCCCTTATTCTCTATCTGCAAGGGCCATATGGCGTAGGCAAACGGACGACGGCCGAAGCGATGTGCCATACCTTGGGGCTACAGTTGTTGGTGGTAGATACCGCCCAAGTTCTGACCAACCGGGAGATGCCGTTTGAGACTTCCGTTGCGCTCCTGGTTCGAGAGGCGCTGCTACAACAGGCAGCCCTTTACTGGCACGACGTTGACCCGCTTCTGGCAGAGGGCAAACGGCCCCAATGCGAAACCTTGGTGCGCCAACTGGCCGGTGTATCCGGCCTCCACTTTTTGGCGGGGAACACCACCTGGGAACCGGGTGATACATTACGCAACCATCCGATTATACGGGTGGAACACCACCCCCAGCGGTATGAGGCCCGTCTGGCTCTGTGGACCGACAGCCTCAACGGACACATAACTTGCCAAGCCGATGTAGACCTGTCCACGCTGGCCAACAGTTTTCGGCTCAACGGCGGCCAGATCCGGGATGCGTTTGCGACGGCCCTGAATTTAGCCCGCTGGCGCAATCCAACGCAGCCGCAAATCAGCATGGACGATCTAACCTCGGCTTGCCGGCTCCATTCGAACCGTAAGCTGGCCGAATTAGCCCAGCAGATAAGGCCCCACTACGTTTGGGATGATCTGATTCTACCCGATAACCAGCGCCGCCAACTGCGCGAAATCTGTAACTACGTCACCCACCGCTCGCTTGTTTACGATGCCTGGGGCTTTGATAACAAGCTGGCCATGGGCAAAGGGGTCAATGCCCTCTTTGCCGGCCCCCCTGGGACCGGCAAGACCATGGCGGCCAGCATTATCGCAGCCGAACTCCAGCTCGACCTCTATAAGATCGACCTGTCGACCGTGGTCAGCAAATACATTGGCGAGACAGAAAAGAACTTGTCGCGTATTTTCGAGGAGGCCGAGAGCAGCAACGCCATTCTCTTCTTTGATGAAGCCGACGCCCTCTTTGGCAAACGGACTGACGTGCGAGACGCCCACGACCGCTACGCCAATTTGGAGGTGAGCTATTTGCTGCAGCGCATGGAGGCCTATGCCGGGATCGCCATTTTGGCCACCAACCTGCGCAGCAACCTGGACGACGCCTTTGTGCGCCGCCTGCACTTTATTGTCGAATTCCCCTTCCCCGACGTGGCCGACCGCCGCCGCATTTGGGAAGGCATCTGGCCCACCAACACTCCCCGTTCGCCGGATGTGGATTTGGACCGGCTGGCCGAGCACGTCAGCGTGGTCGGGGGGTACATCCGCAACATTGCCCTGGCCGCGGCATTTCTGGCCGCGGATAATGGGCAGGTAGTGACGATGGACCACCTGGTGCAAGCCACCGAGCGGGAGTATCAGAAAATGGGCAAGGTATTGAGTAACAAGGCATTGCTCAGCGATATGGATCGATAAATATGTTCCAAGACCTTGATGAATCAATCAAAGCGCTGTTAGACGCGAATCTCAACGAGACCGATATTAGCTTTGCCTCGCCAGATAAACTGTCGGGGAATGTCCACAGTATTAGCAAGCCAACCGTGAATCTCTTTCTGTACGACATCCGCGAAAATCATGAGTTACGCAGCAACGAATGGCAGCACGAGCGGCAGCGCAATGGCTCCGTGCGGCGCCACCGGCCGCCGGTGCGGGTGGACTGTTCTTATTTGATCACCGTCTGGCTTAACGACGACGCTTCAGAAACGGGCGTCACAAACGAACACCGTCTGCTGGGTGAAGTCATGAAGAGCCTGATGCGCCACCGGACCCTACCCGCCGGCCTTTTGCAGGGCGAACTCCAGGGGCAAACGCCGCCCACCCGGGCCAGAACGATCCAGCCGGGTAACTTGCAAAGTCTGGGCGAATTTTGGCAGGCCATGGGCAGCAAGCCCAAAGCCTCGCTCAACTATACCGTGACCCTGGCCGTGGATCTGACCGAACCCGAGGAGCTGGGTCCGGCCGTGACAGAGAAAGTGATAAAAATCAAGCAAGGCGTAGAGGATGGTGGGACATGATCCAATGGGCAGAAGTTCGGCGGCGCGTCTCTTTATGGGGCCGGGTGCTGGAAGATGAGCAACCCATCGCGGGCGCGCAGGTTGAACTCATACCGAAGGGCGATGCAGATGCGTTCAAGCGCTTGCTGGCCATCCGGGCCAAACAGCACGGGCGGCGCTGGAAAAATCTACGCGAACGACCTGACCGCCGGCGCTCTGCCGTTGATGGCCTCTTCTACTTTCTCGACCTGCCCGAAGGCCACTATCAGGTTCGGGTTGTGTTGGCCGGAGATCGGATTAAGACTCGGGAAGCCACGATTACCCAGGTGGAAAAAAGCAAAGCGCCGCAGGTTGACTTGCACTTTGTGTCCGAGCCGAACTGGAGCTCTCAGGGCTGCCGCCTGCGCTTACACGCCGGACACCTGAAGCTATCAAATGGCAGTCCGGTTGAACGTTGGCCGGATATTAACCATAAGGGTATTCAGGCCAGCCAAACTGAACCAGGCCGGCAACCAAGCTATGTCAGCAAGGGGTTCAACGGCCGGGCCGCGGTGCGCTTCGACGGCAATAATCACAGCCTGAAGCTCGAGGGATTCGAGAGTGAAAGTACCAGCCATACATTTTTCTTTGTATATGACCATGACAACAAAGATGGACTCCACAGCAATTATCTATGCGATTTCTATGCCGATAACGAGTACCTGCTCACGTTAGATTGTTTTTACACTACGCATCCTCACCATATCCGTTGGCGGTCGAAGGATGCGAAGGCGTGGCAAGAGGTCGCAAAGGCGGATAAG
>JAAEUI010000587.1 GCA_024227475.1 Paracoccaceae bacterium
AATATCCTCCACCACCAGAATATCACGCCCCTCGATCTCTCCGCGCAGGTCTTTCAGAATGCGCACCTCGCGAGAGCTTTCGGTGGAGTCTCCGTATGAGGAGGTTTCCAGAAAATCCACCTCGCAGGGCAGGTCCAGTTCGCGTACCAGATCGGCGATAAACACAAAAGAGCCACGCAACAGGCCGACAATAACCAGCTTGTCCGTGTCTTTGAAATGCTCGGCAATTTCACGGGCCAGCGATTCCACACGGGCAGCAATGGTTTTGGCCGAAATCATCTTGTCGATCACATAATTGCTGTGGTCCATAGGCTATCCTCTTGCAAGCGCGCGGTCATCCTAGCGCCTTCACGGGATTTGTCAGCCCTCAGTTGCGATTTCCCGGGTGGTCATTGGGTCGCGTTGCCGCTAGAAGTCCGCGCGATGCCGACCCACGCCGAAAAACGCCGGATGTCTTATAGCGCGCAACAGATGTACGATCTGATTGCCGATGTCGCTGCTTACCCCGAGTTTCTGCCCTGGTGTGCGGCGGCGCGCATTCGCAAACGTACTCCACAGGGTGCAGGTGAGGTTATTGAGGCGGATCTGGTGATCTCGTTCAAAGTGTTCCGCGAGCGCTTTGGCAGCCGGGTGACCTTGCGCCCCAACGAAAGCCGGATTGACGTGGAGTATCTCGACGGGCCGTTTCGCTATCTCAGCAACCACTGGGCCTTTGAAGCGATGGATGACGGGTCCTGCGAGGTGGAATTCTTTGTGGATTTCGAGTTCAAGTCATCAATACTGCAGGCACTGATTGGCGTGGTGTTCAACGAGGCGATGCAGCGGATCGTCCGGGCGTTTGAGGCGCGGGCGGAACAGTTGTACGGCGGAGCGGAAAAATAGAAGGGGCGCAGATTGTGCGCCCCAGTAAACCAGTAGCTAGGCTGGCTAGGACGCGTGATCATAGGCCCGTTCGCCATGGGCCGTGATGTCGAGACCGTTGGATTCATCCTCTTCGCCCACCCGGATCGGGAAGATCAGAGTGGTGAGTTTGGCGAGGATGAATGTCATCACGACAGTAAACACACCCACCACAACCAGCGAACCGGCCTGAGCGATCCAGTCGCCTTTGCCAAATACCGCGATCATGAGCGTGCCGAAAATGCCGCCAAGCCCGTGAACCGCAAACACATCCAGCGTGTCGTCGATTTTCAGTTTGCCGCGGATCACGTTGCAGGCTTCCTGGCAGATCACACCGGCAACCGCGCCAATGATCAGCGCCTCAATGGGGCCAACAAAACCCGAAGCCGGAGTGATAGAAGCCAGACCAGCGATGGTACCGGTCACCATGCCAACCATAGAGGCCTTGCCGTATTTGATCCGTTCCCACAGTGCCCAGGTGATCGAAGCCGTGGCCGCAGAGATATGCGTAACGGTGATGGCCATGGCTGCGCCGCCGTCCGCCGCCAGTTGCGAGCCGCCGTTGAAACCGAACCAGCCAACCCAAAGCATCGAGGCCCCAATCATCACATAACCCGGATTATGCGGCGGTTTGTTCTTTTCCTTGCGGGCGCCGAGCAAGACCGCAATCACCAGCGCCGCCAGACCAGCGGTTTCGTGCACAACGATACCACCGGCAAAATCATTCACCGCTTCGGAAAACAACGCCCCTTCACCACCTGCAAGCAATCCACCGCCCCAGACCCAATGTGCGACTGGCGCGTAACAAAGCAGCATCCACAGGCCCGAGAAGGTCAAAACAAAACCGAAGGTGATCCGTTCGACATAAGCCCCGACAATCAGCGCCGGGGTGATGATGGCAAAGGTCATCTGAAAGGCGAAAAAAAGCACTTCGGGAATGCTGCCCGACAGGGTGTCGCCGTCTATTCCAATCAGGAACATTTTTCCAAGCCCGCCCCAAAGCGCGTTGCCCTCGCCAAAGGCGATCGAATACCCGGCCACTAGCCAGAGTACGGACATCAGGCAGGCAATGGCGAAACACTGCATCAACACGGACAACACGTTCCGCGCCCGAACAAGGCCGCCATAAAACAGGCCCAAGCCCGGCAGTGTCATAAACAGGACCAGCGCTGTTGCGACCATGATCCAGGCGGTATCTGCACCGTTCATTTCGGAATTCCCTTTGTTTTCACGTTTGGCGCTGTTTGATTGAAGGGCGGATCAGAGGAAAGGATTGGGGGTGGCAAAACTGGTTGAGTGGCTGTACTTGCCTAAAATTTAATCAAAATGGTGAATTTTGATAACATATTACTCAGTTTTTTCAGGAACAGATTTCAGCAGGGCCCGCAATGCATGGACGCAGGCGGCGTTGCGCACGCGATCCCGGCCGATGGCTCCGTATTCCAGCGTTTCGGTTATTGAGTTTGCACCCCTGATGGCAACGCCAAAACAAACCCGTCCTTCCGGTTTATGTTCGGATCCACCTGGGCCGGCGATTCCGGTGATGCTTACAGCGATGTCAGCGTTCGAATTGGCCAGCGCACCCACCGCCATTTCTGCGGCAACCTCTTCTGACACAGCACCGCGAGCGTCAAGCGTAGAGGCCAATACCCCAAGCATGTCCTGCTTAGCCCGGTTCGAGTAAGTCACAAACCCGCGGTCAAACACATCAGACGAGCCGGGGATTTCTGTCAGGGCGGCTGCTATCATTCCGCCTGTGCAGCTTTCTGCCGTTGCCACATGCCACCCAAGCTGACGACAGGATTGCAGCACCTGTGTTGCCATGGCGTTGAACTCGCTCATTGAATGAGCTGATGGTAAATGCCTGCCAATGCCAGCGAACTGATTGCGGCATAAACCCCGGCAAGAACATCATCAAACATCACCCCAAACGGTGTCGATTTCTGGTCTGCCCAACTAATTGGCCAGGGTTTCCAGATATCGAAGATACGGAACAACACAAACCCACTGAGCAAGCCCGGCCACGGTAGATAGGAAATCTCGAATTCATGCCACCAGAACGCCAGTGAAATCGGCAGCAGCGTTATCCACATACCAACCACTTCGTCAATTACAATCTCACCGGGGTCATGGTCGTCTTTGCCACGGGTTTCCTTGGCAGTGGCCCACCAGCCCAGGGCGAAAACGGAAATCGTGGCAATCAGCAGTGTTGGAAATCCACCGGCCTTGTGCAGCAATACAGCAAAAGGCAGGGCCGCAGCAGAGCCCCATGTGCCTGGCACAAAGGGCAGCAGGCCGGTGTAAAACCATGTGGCGATCAGGCGTGTCATGTTTTTACCAATGTTGCGGTTGCCTGTGCCGCAATCCCTTCGCCGCGCCCGGTGAAGCCAAGTTTTTCTGACGTGGTTGCCTTGACGCTGATCCGGTCTGGCTCCAGCCCGGTTATCGCTGCCAGTGCCCTGCGCATGGCGGTAATATGCGGACCGATTTTGGGGCGTTCACAAATCAGCGTGCAATCCAGATGGGTAATGGTGAACCCACGTTCAAGCGCCCGTTCAACGGCCCGACTGAGAAATACTTCCGAAGCTGCGCCCTTCCATTGCGGATCGCTGGGCGGGAACCATTGGCCGATATCGCCTTCGGCCAACGCGCCAAAAATCGCATCGGTAATGGCGTGCATCCCGACGTCTGCGTCTGAATGGCCAACCAAAGTCTGGTCATGCTCAATCCGAACCCCATTCAGCATGATATGGTCACCGGGGCCGAATTTATGCACGTCAAACCCGTTTCCGGTGCGAATGTCCAAATCTTGCCTCATCAGGTTTTCCGCCAGTTCAAAATCTTCCGGTCGGGTTATTTTCAGATTGCGTTCTGAGCCGGGAACCGGGGTAACGTCAAGCCCCGCTGCCTGGGCAACCGCCACATCGTCAGCCATGGCCTGCGGATGAGCCGCATGGGCAGCGCGGATATCTGCGAGGTGGAACGCCTGAGGGGTTTGCGCCCGCCAGAGTCCATCCCGCGCCACCTCCTTAGTCGCATGTCCTTCAGACACCTGCCAAACCGCATCCACCACCGGGAGCGCAAGAAATGCTGCGCGGCAGGTTTTCATCGCATCAATGATCCGCTGCAAAGCATCGGCGGGCAGCAACGGTCGTGCAGCATCGTGGATCAGCACAACATCTCCGTCACAGGCGGCCAATCCGCTGGACACCGAAGCGCTGCGGCTGTCTCCTCCAAAGACAGGTGGCAGAAGTCTTGGGTCGTTCAGGGGTGCAACAGCCGCATCATAAAGCTCAGCATCATCCCCGTGAATGGCAACGCGGAGGCTGGAAATCGCCCCATTGGCCAGTAAAGCACGGATCGTATGGCGCAAAACAGGCTCACCGCGCAGGGGGCGGTATTGCTTGGGCAGCCCGTCTCCGGCGCGGGTTCCACGCCCGGCGGCGACAATCAATGCGGTGATCTGCATGGGGCTCCTGTGCGCTGTTTAGCTTTCATTACGGAATAGAGCGCCAATGAACAATGCCGTTCATTTGCTGGTTAACCTTGCTATCTGCTCGAAATTGCCTAAAAAAAAGGCATCATGACGATTCTGGTAGGCAATCAAGCACTTTCGCCCCCGGTTTTTCTGGCACCACTGGCCGGGATAACCGATTTGCCGTTCCGCAATCTTGTATCGCGGTTCGGAGCCGGCCTGGTTGTGTCTGAAATGGTTGCCTCACAAGAGCTGGTGCATGCCAAGGCTTATTCTCAGGCCCGGGCAAGGGCCGAACTAGGGTTCGGGGCGGCCAATACAGCGGTGCAGATTGCCGGGCGTGACGCCGGCTTGATGGCAGAATGCGCCAGGATGTGTGCAGATAATGGCGCACAACTTATTGATATCAATATGGGATGTCCGGCAAAAAAGGTCACGAGTGGTTATTCGGGCTCGGCGTTGATGAAAGATCCGGACCATGCAATGCGCCTGATTGAGGCGGTGATTGCAGCAGTGGACATACCCGTAACGCTCAAAACCCGCCTGGGATGGGATGACACCCTGCTCAACGCACCGGAATTGGCCAGGCGAGCCCAGAAAGCCGGAGTTCAGATGGTGACAATCCACGGGCGAACCCGGTGTCAGTTTTACAAGGGCCGGGCGGACTGGTCAGCGATTGCAGCCGTAAAACAGGCGGTTTCGGTTCCAGTCATCGCAAATGGCGATATTGTTGACACGGACTGCGCGAAAGAAGCGCTGGAGCAGTCCGGCGCGGATGGAGTCATGGTGGGGCGTGGTGCCCGGGGGCGGCCGTGGATACTGGCACAGATAGGCGCTGATGTTTTTGGGGAGGCAGCGCCTGAAATCCCACGCGAAAGCAAGCTTATCGACATGATATCAGAGCATTACGAGGCGATGCTCACCTTTTATGGACCGGCATTGGGCAACCGGGTCGCGCGCAAACATCTGGGCTGGTACATGGACGATCTGGCAACGCCACCGACGCAACGCCGGGAAATTCTGACAACACGTGAGCCAAAACTTGTCCTGCGAATGTTGCAGAATCTTGAAGCCCGGGAATTCGGAGCGGTGGCATGAGCGGAACGGATTACGAATTTATCTGGTCAATGCTGCCGTTTCCTGCCTTTGTATTGGGGCCGGGGGAGCGCTTCCTTGATGCCAATCTGGCGGCCGAGCAAATGGTGCAGACCTCTGTCAAACAACTCCAGCAGAAAACCATTAATGATGTTTTTGGTCCGGACTCGGTGATTTCTGATACCGCCAGCCAGGTTCTCGCCAGCAAAGGGTCGCTGATGCAGTATAATGTCGGCGTGTCTTTGCCCGAGAAGCCTTCGATCATCTGCAATGTCCATGTTGCCTCTATGGCCCGGGATACAGACGGGTTGCTCCTGATCGTTCAGCCGACTGGCGTTGCGCAGAAAATGAGCCGGACTTTGACCAACCTGTCTGCCGCCCGCTCGGTGGAGGCAATGGCCGCGATGCTGGCACATGAAATCCGCAACCCGCTGGCCGGTATTTCTGGCGCTGCGCAACTTCTGGCAATGAACGGCGGGCAAGAGGAGCAGGAACTGACTGACATGATCCAACAGGAGTCACGGCGCATCGGCCAATTAGTGGAACGGGTCGAGCATTTCGGCGATCAGCGGCCAACAACCCGAAAGCGTGTGAATATTCACGATGTTCTGGATCGGGCCTGCCGCGCCGCCAAAGCCGGATTCGCCTCCCGTATTGCCTTCATCTTTGATTATGACCCATCGCTGCCGAGCACGGTTGGAGACAGTGATCAATTGTTGCAGGTATTTCAAAACCTCATCAAAAACGCGGCCGAATCCATTAAGAACACGGCAGGAACCATCAGAGTGCGGACATCTTACAATTCCGGGATCAAACTGTCGGTTGCTGGCAACCGGACAGAAAACCTTCCGTTGCAGATCGAAATAATCGACAACGGGGCGGGTATCCCTGAAAACCTGATCGCCGATATTTTTGAGCCGTTTGTTACCAGTAAAACTAACGGCTCCGGGCTGGGATTGCCGTTGGTCAGCAAGATTGTCGCGGCGCACGGTGGCCTGATCGAGTGCTCCAGCAAGGATGACAAAACTGTGTTCTGTGTTCGCCTGCCTGTCTGGAACGAGAGAATGGGAGACGCCTGATGGACGGAACTGTATTGGTCGCTGACGATGACCGCACCATTCGAACCGTGCTCACTCAGGCGCTCACCCGGGCCGGATGCAAAGTGCGCGCCACCGGCAGTGCCGAAACGCTGTGGCGTTGGGTTGAAGAGGGTGAGGGCAACGTTGTGGTCTCCGATGTGATGATGCCCGACGGTAATGGGCTTGAGTTGTTGCCCGCCATCCATCGCCGCCGCCCGGAGTTGCCGGTAATCGTCATTTCGGCGCAAAATACCGTCATGACAGCTATCAGGGCCAGCGAGGTCGGAGCTTATGACTATCTGCCTAAGCCGTTCGATTTGCGCGATCTCTTGTCCAAGGTCAGCAAGGCGCTGGCACCTGGCAATCAAACAACCACAAAAAACGAGACGCAATCCGGGGCCGAGCCGGAACTGCCTCTGGTTGGCGGATCGCAAGCGATGCAGGAGGTCTACCGGATTATCGCCAGGGTTCTGAACACCGACCTGAACGTCCTGATCTCGGGTGAAAGCGGTACCGGTAAGGATTTGGTGGCGCAAACGCTGCATCGTCTGGGAAACCGCTCTGCTGCCCCGTTTGTTCCGGTGCCGTCGGGGACAACCTCCGCTGCCGATCTGGTAGCCCAGATGTCTGACGGCCAGAACCGGGGAGCGACTTTGTACCTTGACGAGGTCGGGGAAATGTCCACCGAAAACCAGCGATTCCTGCTCAGCCTCCTGCAGTCCGCAGATGTGAACCGAAACAAAATTCGGATCATTTCATCTACCAGCCAGTCGCTGCCGGATCTGGTAAACGAAGGATTGTTTCGCGAGGATCTGTATTACCGTCTTGCCGCCATGCCGATACAATTGCCTGCCCTGCGGGATCGTCTGGATGATATTTCAGCGTTGACCCGGCATTTCCTGCAAATCTGCGCCGCCGAAGGATTTCCGCAAAAGACCATTCAGAAAAAGGCGCTGGACCTGATGCGCCTGGGGCCGTGGAATGGCAATGTACGCGGGCTGGAGAATTTTGTCCGCGGGCTTGTTGTGTTGGCCACTACCGACGATATCAATGCTGAGTTTGTTGCCACTGCCCTTGCTAATATTCCCAGCAGTCAGGCCGATGCCCGTCCGCTGACCGGTGAAAAACTGTCTTCCTCAGTCGAAGCACATATTCAGCGCTATTTTGACCATCACGGCGACAGCCTGCCACCCCCGGGACTGTACAACCGGATTGTACGCGAAGTAGAACTGCCGCTGATTGCCCTGTCACTGTCGGCAACGCGCGGCAATCAGATCAAGGCGGCGGAATTGCTGGGAATCAACCGCAACACGCTGCGCAAAAAGATCCGGGACCTCGATATTCAGGTGACACGCACCAAAAAAATGATGTAAACTTGCCACAGGTACAGGTGGACAACCGAATTAGCAGGTATATTTGTGCAACACACAATGGTGATGGCTGGCTGGCGAAGGGTGAATGCCTGGCGTAAAAAACGCCGCGTTCAAAACGCCTTTGCACTGTCACTCGCCCTGTTGGCACCGGTGCTGGTATTCTTGACCTACTACGTGGTTCAGGACAACGAAGCGAGTTTTTCAAACCGCGCCATTCGTCTGGTTTTGCTGTGCGACTTTGTTTATGTTTTATCGGTCGCTGCGCTGGTGTTGCGCCGGATATTGCAGATGCTAAGCGCGCGGAACGCCAAAACCGCCGGGTCGCGGCTGCATTTGCGACTGAGTGGTGTGTTTGCCTTTGTAGCGCTTGTCCCAACGGTGCTGGTGGCCGTTATTGCAGCAATTTTGTTGAATTTTGGGTTTGAAAACTGGTTTTCTGTGCGGGTGCGTAACGTGGTCGGCAGTTCTCTGGCAGCGGCGCAGGCCTACGAAAATGAGCAACAGGATGATCTGATAGCGGACGCAGAACTTCTGGCTGAGTTTCTGAATCAGCAAAAACGGGTTTTGCCCTTCATTGACGAAGGCGAATTGCGCAATTCCCTCACGCTGGGGCAACAACGTATCCAGCGCGGCCTAAAAGAGGCCTACGTAATTGACGGTACTGCAAGCCTGAGAGCGCGGGGCGAACGCAGCTATCTGTTTGATTTCGAAGAACCAAGCACTGCCGAGATGGCCAACGCCGAATCCGGCGAAACCGTTGTGATCCAGGATTGGGACAACAATGAATTCCGTGCTTTGATTCGTCTTGCTGCCTATGTTGATCGTTATGTCTATGTGTCCCGCACAGTGGATGGCGAAATCCTAAACCTGCTGGACGAAACCAAAGAGACCGTTGCGATTTACAATCAGATGGAGGGAGACCGGGACAAGCTCCTGTTTGACCTGGCGCTGATCTATATGGGGTTTGCGTTGATTGTAATTCTGGGCGCAATCTGGCTTGGCCTGTGGTTTGCTGAGCGCTTGGCACGCCCGGTTGGGCGTCTGGCAGGCGCGGCGCAGCGGGTTGGGGCAGGGGACCTGAACGCCCGCGTGCGTGAGGAAGAAGGCGACGACGAAATTGCCATGCTGGGGCGGATATTCAACCGGATGACCAAACAGGTAAAACGCCAGCACGATGATCTGCGGGATGCAAACGAGCGCGTGGAACGGCGACGGCGGCTGTTTGACAGCGTGCTTTCGGGCGTTACCGCTGGCGTCATCGGACTTAATCCTGAGGGTGAAATCGAGGTGATGAACGCCGCGGCTTCCCGGTTGCTTAATCTTGAGCCGGAGACGGATGTTACCAAACAGCTGACGCTGGCGGTGCCGGAATTCCAGGGCCTGTTCGACAAACTGAACGAAACCGCAGCAAAGGTAGCGCAGGAAGAAATCCGCCTGACCCGCGAGGCCAGCCCGGAAATCCTGCTGGTGCGGATTGCCATGCGGATAGCTGAAACCGGACTGCTGGAAGGGTATGTGGTTACTTTTGACGATGTGACGGATCTAGTCTCTGCACAGAGAATGGCCGCCTGGGGTGATGTGGCCCGCAGGATTGCGCATGAAATCAAGAACCCGCTGACCCCGATCCAGCTGTCCGCAGAGCGGATCAAACGGAAATTTTCGCCCCTGGTCGGCGATGAGGTGGAAAACCTGCGACAGTATTCTGATGTCATCGTACGCCAGACCAACGACCTGCGCCGAATCGTAGACGAGTTTTCCAAATTCGCCCGGATGCCGGAACCCGAACGCAAGGTTTATGACCTTTCCAAGCTGATCAGCGACGCCGTGGTTTTGCAAAGCACGGCCCTTGCACCGACCAAGGTGTCGCTGGAATCAGAGGAAGGGGAGATTCAGGCGGACGTTGACAGCACAATGATCACCCAGGCCCTGACCAACCTGATCAAAAACGCCGGCGAGGCGATTGAGAGCTATCAGGCCACGGAACCACCAGAGGATTACGATCCGCAAATTCGGGTGATTGTGTCTTCCGGCAAGGCGGCGACTTCAATTGAAATTCAGGACAACGGCATTGGTTTGCCCCAGGTAAACCGCTCGCGACTGTTTGAACCCTATGTGACACACCGGGCAAATGGTACCGGTCTGGGCCTGTCGATTGTCAAAAAAATCATCGAAGAACATGGCGGCACTCTAGAGCTTCTGGATGCCCCGGTGTTTGACGAAGCTGAGCATTTCGGGGCTATGGCCCGGATCGTTTTGCCATTTGAAAGCGAAGCGCGTAAAGTGGTGGAAAAAGTAGAAGTGGCGTAAAGAGCACGTGAGCAGGAGCGGTGAATAATATGGGCGATATTCTGGTCGTTGATGACGAAAGAGATATTCGGGAGCTGGTTTCCGATATTCTGGTGGATGAAGGCTATACAACCCGAAAGGCCGCCAATTCGGATGAGGCGTTTAGCGAGATCAATGCGGATCCGCCAGACCTGATCATTCTTGATATCTGGCTGAAAGAAAGCCGGATGGACGGCATCGAAATCCTCAAGACCGTGCGCCGTGACAACCCGGATATCCCGGTTGTGATTATTTCCGGGCACGGAAATATTGAAATCGCCGTCGCTGCGGTGAAACAGGGCGCTTACGATTTTATTGAAAAACCCTTTAATATTGACCAGTTAATGGTAGTGATTGCCCGCGCGATGGAGGCATCACGGCTGCGTCGGGAGAATGCCTCGCTAAAAGTACGGGATGTGACGTCTTCGGTCATGGTTGGAGCCTCGACTGCGTTCCGAAACCTTCTGGGGCAACTCGACAAAGTTACCAAAACCAACGGCCGTGTGATGCTGACAGGCCCCTCAGGCTGCGGCAAGGAGGTTGCTGCCCGTTACATTCATTCGAAATCAGACAGGGCCAAAGCGCCGTTCATCTCGGTCAATTCAGCATCCATTGAATCGGATCGTATGGAGGAAGTCCTGTTTGGGCGGGAAGGGACTGACAGAGGATATGAACCGGGTCTCTTAGAACAGGCGCACGGCGGAATCCTGTTTTTTGATGAGGTCGCGGACATGCCAATTGGCACACAGTCCAAAATCCTGCGGGTGTTGGTGGAACAGCAGTTCAACCGCGTTGGCGGGGCTGACAAAGTGCGGGTTGATATCCGCGTTATCTCCGCAACCAACCGCGATTTGCTGCAGGAAATCGAGGTCGGGCGGTTCCGCGAAGAATTATATCACCGGCTCAATGTTGTTCCGATCACGGTACCGTCTCTGGAAGCACGGCGTGAGGATATCCCTTTGATCGCCAAATATTTTATCGATGAATTCAACCAGAACCAGGGCCTGCCCCTGCGCGAGTTGAGCGACGAAACCGCCGCCTTGCTGCAAACCATGTCCTGGCCAGGGAACGTGCGCCAGTTGCGTAATGTCATGGAACGGGTTCTGATCCTCGGGCCCGAGGAAGGCAACATCGGTGCCAAGGAAATTCCGGGCAACCAGGAGGCAAGCGATGGTGACGCGAGTCGACTGTCCAACGCTTATGCGACCTTGCCTTTGCGTGAGGCCCGCGAAATGTTTGAGCGTGAATACCTCATGGCACAGATCAACCGGTTTGGTGGCAATATCTCTCGCACTGCCAGCTTTGTAGGTATGGAGCGTTCTGCCCTGCACCGGAAACTTAAAACATTGAGCGTGGTTACAACCAACCGCGCTGGAATGCGCGTTGCAGAGATTGAAACCGAAGATGCCGAGGTCGGTAGTGAAGGATAACTCAACCTTTTCAACACGCAGGAGCGTGAAATGAAAGTTGTGGTCTGCGGTGCCGGGCAGGTGGGTTGGCAAATCGCCCGCCATTTAGCGGTCGAGAAAAACGACGTTACGGTTGTCGACAGCAACCCAACGCTGGTTAATCAGGCCACGGATACGCTTGATGTGGGCGGTGTGACCGGGTTCGCCTCATATCCCGACGTGCTAGAAAAAGCAGGGGCTCGGGACGCGGATATGATCATCGCTGCCACCCATTCCGACGAAGTCAATATGGTCACCTGTCAAGTAGCGCATTCTGTTTTCAAGGTGCCCCGCAAAGTTGCGCGGCTGCGGGCGCAGGCTTATCTGGAAGTGGTTTATTCAGATCTATACCAGCGGGATCACTTGCCCATCGACGTGGTGATTTCACCTGAGTTGGAAGTTGCCGCAGCGGCGTTGCGTCAGTTGGCTGCTCCTGCAACTTTTGACTCAGAACCGTTTCTGACCGGCAACCTGGAAATGATGGGCATTGTGTTGGGGGAGGACTGCGCAGTCATTAACACACCGCTGAGGCAATTGTCGGAGCTGTTTCCAACCTTGCGCGCAATGATCTGTGGTATCCGGCGCGAGGGGAGGCTGTTTTCACCAACTCCCGACGATCAGCTTTTTGAGGGCGACCATGTCTACATTTTCACCCACAAAGACGATCTGAACCGGTCGCTGGAAATATTTGGCAAGGCTGCCAAGAAGCGTGAACGGGTGATCATCATTGGTGGGGGCAATATTGGGCTGGCGGTGGCAAGCCAGCTGGAAACCCAGACCGACCGGATCCGTGCCAAGGTGATCGAACGCAACCGTGAATGTGCAGAAAACGCGGCCGAAGCGCTGGAACGGACCATCGTTTTGCACGGTGACGGTCTCGACATGGACATTCTGGAAGAAGCCAATCTTAAAACCGCTGATGCGGTACTGTCGGTCACCGACGACGATAAAACCAACCTTTTGGCCTGTACCCGCGCCAAAGCCGCAGGATGCTCGATGGCGGTCGCATTGGTTAACGACCCGACGCTGTCTTCCTTAATGAAGCCGCTCAATATCGACGCTTTTATTCACCCGCGCGCCACAACCGTATCCTCAATCTTGCGCCACATCCGACACGGGCGGGTGCGGCAGGTCTATTCCATCGGTGATGCCGAGGCCGAGGTGATCGAAGCCCAGGTGATGTCGACTTCTCCCATCGCCGGGTCAAAAATTCGTGATATTGATTTTCCTGAGGGCGCGATGATTGCCGCTGTACAGAAGGGCGATCAGATCCTACGCCCGGACGGCGACACTAGGATTGACGAAGGTGATATTGTGGTGATTTTCTCGCTGGTTGCGGATGTGCCGGAAGTCGAACGCCTGTTTCAGGTTCGCATCGACTTTTTCTGATCTTGGCCTGGCTGCGTTCCCTCCCGTTATTTGTTGTCCTTCTTGGAGTCGCAATCCTGTCCATGTACCTGCCAATGGCATTTGCCATCAGGCTGGAAGACTGGAAGGTCGCGAGGACGTTTTTTTATTATTCAACCTTCCTTCTTATCCTTTTGTCACTGATAGCAATTGCGGTTACCGGGTATCAGCCGCGCAATACCGCAAGGGGATATCTGATCACGATTTTTGCAGCTCTCATCGCTATCCCGGCACTTCTGGCTTTGCCTTTTGATTACCTCGTTGGTTCGATCAACTATTTTCAGGCCTATTTCGAAATGCTGTCCTGTCTGACCACCACAGGTGCAACGATATTTGACGACCCTTCGGCGCTGCCAGCCCCCTTACACTTGATGCGAGCGATAGTTGGCTGGCTTGGCGGTTTTTTCATTCTTGTTGTGGCGATGTCGATCTTTGCTCCGCTGAATATCGGAGGCTTTGAAATATATGCTGCAACTAAGGGCAATCAAAACCAATCGACGCAGATTGTCCGGGCAGACGCGGCTTTGCGGCTGCACCGGTATACCGCTCATATTTTCCCGGCCTATGCGTTGGTAACTGCAGTGCTGACGCTTGCGCTTCTGATGTCTGGCGATCGGACCCTGGTGGCGGTCAGCCATGCTATGGCGATCTTGTCAACCAGCGGGATTTCTCCTGTAGAGAACCTGAAAGAAACGCCGAGCGGTTTTGTCGGTGAAATATTAATGTTCATGTTTTTGATTTTCGCCGTGTCTCGGCACACTCTGCTACAGGACCGGGACGGCCAGGCGTTTCGCAACCTAAAAATCGACAAAGAAATCAACCTGATGCTGATCTGCGTGACTGTCATTCCACTTCTGCTGTTCCTGCGCCACTGGACCGCTGCCCTGGAAGTCGATGCAGAGGGGGGGCTCCGCGCGGCCATTTCCGCCTTGTGGGGTGGGATGTTCACGGTGTTGTCCTTCCTCACCACCACCGGTTTTGAAAGTGCTGCCTGGGGCGAGGCACGCAGCTGGTCGGGGCTTGGCACACCGGGCATGATCCTGATGGGTCTGACCATCATGGGCGGCGGGGTGGCGACCACGGCCGGAGGGATCAAGCTTCTGCGCGTTTATGCGCTCTACAAACACGGGCACCGTGAAATCAACCGGCTCAGGCATCCCAATTCGGTTGGCGGGAGTTCCAGCCGGGCCCGTACCATCCGCCGGGAAGGGGCCTATGTGGCCTGGATTTTCCTGATGCTGTTTGTTCTGTCGATGGCGGTCACAGCGCTGGCCTTATCCCTGACCGGGCTGAGTTTTGAGGACAGCATGGTGTTTGCAGTCGCTGGCCTCAGCACCACCGGACCACTGGTTAATGTTGCCAGCGACAGCGGGCTTGGCTACGCAGGAATACCCGACGCGGCCAAGGCCATTCTCTGTGCTGCGATGGTCCTTGGCAGGCTGGAAGCGCTGGCGGTGATTGCCCTGCTAAATCCCAATTACTGGCGCTGAATCTTGCGCCTTTGGCGCAATGGTTCCAAGTCAGATTCCAAAAAAGTGAATTTCCACTGGAAAAGTTAAGAATTGTATCCATAATCAGCTCGACGAGGGGAGTGTTGGCCGGGTTTGAGTTTCAATTCAGGCCTTGTTCGCTGCCTTGTACGATAGGGAAAACGGCGCTTCCAGTCTATTTGAAGCAAAATAGACGCGGAACGCCTCATCAATAACATCCCACGCTACTCAATGTGGGGCTATAAAACTGAAGGCTGGATAAAATGGCTGCCGATAAACAAAACCTGCAGGACGCATTTCTCAACAACGTTCGCAAATCCAAAACCTCTGTCACGATCTTTCTGATCAACGGGGTAAAGCTGCAAGGCGTGATCACCTGGTTTGATAATTTCTGTGTGCTGCTGCGCCGTGATGGGCAATCCCAATTGGTCTACAAACACGCGATCTCGACCATAATGCCGGCACAACCTGTGCAGCTTTATGACGGAGAAGACGGCTGAGCGATGATGTGACGCGCGTTTGCGTTATCCATCCTGACATAGCCAGTTCACAAGCCCGCCGCGCCCCGGAACAAGCGCTGGCGGAGGCGGTATCACTTGTGCATGCATTAAACATTGATGTCATTGGCGAACAGGTTGTCCGCCTGCGCAAACCCCAGGTTGGTTTGTTGTTTGGTAAGGGCAAGCTTGAGGAAATCAAAGTTTTTCTGAAGGCAGAGGACATCGAACTGGTGGTGATTGATGGCCCTGTTACACCGATCCAGCAGCGCAATCTGGAGCGCCACTGGAAGGTGAAAGTGCTTGACCGCACAGGGCTGATTCTTGAGATTTTCGGTGACCGGGCACAGACCAGGGAGGGCGTGCTGCAGGTCGAACTCGCGGCATTGAATTATGCCAAATCGCGTCTGGTGCGCAGCTGGACCCACCTCGAACGCCAGCGCGGTGGTCTTGGTTTTGTCGGCGGCGCAGGTGAAACCCAGATCGAAGCCGACCGTCGCGCCATAAATGATGCGATTGTCCGTCTCCGGCGGCAATTGGCCAAGGTTGTGAAAACCCGCGAATTGCATCGGGCTGCGCGGGCCAAGGTGCCGTATCCGATTGTTGCGCTGGTAGGGTATACAAACGCGGGAAAATCCACTTTGTTCAATACCCTGACAGATGCAGAGGTATTGGCAAAAGACATGCTGTTTGCCACGCTTGACCCGACAATGCGCGAGGTTGAACTGCCTGACGGAAAAAAAATCATCCTGTCAGACACGGTTGGATTCATTTCAGAATTGCCAACGCAGCTGGTGGCCGCTTTTCGAGCGACTTTGGAAGAGGTGCTGGATGCAGATATTATCCTGCACATCCGGGACATTTCGCATCCCGACACCCAAGCGCAGGCTGATGACGTGAAAGACATCCTTGCCGATCTGGGTATTTCGGACCTGGCTCAGGATCGCATGATCGAAGTCTGGAACAAAACTGATCTTCTCCCACCAGCCGCCAGACAGACGGCAGAAAACCAAGCCGCGAGGAACGAACAGGTTCTGGCAATCTCGGCGTTGAATGGCGACGGATTACCAGCTCTTCTGGCCGGAATCTCAGCCGCGCTCGAAGATCCAAAAACAATAGATCACCTGCGTCTTGCTTATGCCGAAGGTCGCCGACGGGCTTGGTTGTTTGAACAAAACGTGGTCGTTGCTGAGGAACCGGATGATATCGGTTATCTTTTCACAGTGAACTGGACCGCCAGACAGGCCGCTCAATTCAGTAAACTCAGCTAATTTGCCCTGGCCCAGTTTCTTCGATAAATTTGCCACTCAAAACTGGATTGTGGCTAAACCGTTCAACATCGGGGCAAGGAGCGGACTTGGTTTTGAAAAGGCAGGGCACGGTCACTCCGTTGCAGGTGACAGCCGTGTCGTACCGATCGAGCCAGCGCGGGCCAGGTCCGGGTCCAGTGACATCAGAATATACTCGCCGCGGCGCCACAATCCTGCCAGATCGTCATAGTGACGCGACAGGAAATGCCCCGACTGTCCGGTTGCTGTCACGAATACTGAACTGTCGGGATCGGAGAAATCAATAACCGCGCGGTATCCCGCTGCATGGACGTTCGCGTAAGGCGTGTTCCCGGTGCCACTTGTGCGGGCCCGTTGCAATGTATTGTCCCCGCCGGACGTGTCCTGCCGGATATTGGCGAACCAGGCCAACAGCGGAACTTTTCCGAGCACCTCATGATCATGATGCGCCTGGTGCGCCTGCCCCCACCGCCAACTGTCGATCCGGGTGCCGTATTTTTCCGTCAGTTCCAGCAGGGCCTGATCAAGTGACAGTTGCGCGATATTTTCGCACGTCTCGATCCGCGTGGATTGGTGCACATCACACCAGATTCCGGCCCCGTCAATATCGCGAAACACCCGTTCAATAAATATCGGGTCTGGACGCGGGAAATGTTCGATCAGCGGCCCCAGTTCGTCTTCGCTCAGGCGCCGTTGGAGGTTGCGCAGCCAGGCGGCATAGATCAGTGGTTCGGGGATGTGCTGGCTCATCTCTCCGTTCCAGTTGGCCAGCATTTCCAGCGCCAGTTGGCGCTGCGCTCCCGGGGTTCCGGCCGGGGCAGGGTCCCCGGAAAACCACAACTCTTTGGCTATCAATGGCAGCAGGGTGCGGGCGGTGATCGACACCGGATCCAGCTGCGCCTCGATGAAACTGTCGCGAGTGTGTACCTCGCGACTGTTCAGCAAACGGGTCAACCGACTGATCCTTTGGGTGTCACCCCAGGAATGGCTGACGTGTTCAGGAAAGGTGGCTTCGCTGGTTTTGTTGTTGGTGTTGGCGACGATTCCGCTGACCGGATCGAGCGAAACCGGGTTCTTTTCATACTCAAAGTACCCCTCCCAGCGGTTTTGCGGCAGCCAGCCCTGAGAAGGTATCCGCCCCTGGCTGACATGGCCCGGGCTGCGCCTTGGTTGCTTGCCCACAACCTGCAGCAGAATGGAGTCCCTGTCAGCGACCACCAAATTTTGCGACGGCGCTTTGAAAAAGGCCGCTGCGGCCTGAGCGGCCTCCACCGATTTTGCCCGCATAACATTGATAGCAGCTGTCATCGACTGGTCGTTTTTGTCCAGCGCGGTCCAGCGGATGCTGGTGACATGTCCCGCCGGTGTAATCGATTTGAGGTCGTAGTGCGCGCCAGGGATGACCGGCCCGTTCTCTGTCCAGCGCAATTGCCGTGTCTGGGGCAGGCCGTCTTTAACTTCAATCACAACCGATTTGGTTTTGAAAGGTTTGTAGCCATCCGGCGTCAGGTATTCTTCAGGGTTATCCGGGTTGAGTTGTTCGACATAAACATCGAGGTCATCAAGGTAGGAACTAGTCACACCCCAACCGAGCGCATCGCTGCGTCCAAGCAAAACCGTTGGAATTCCAGGTATGGTTCCGCCAATCACACCGCCGTCAGCAAATTCCATCCGAGCAAGATACCAGATGGTGGGTGCACTCAGCCCGAGGTGCGGGTCGTTGGCCAGCAGTGCGTACCCAGTAGCAGAGCGGGAGCCATTGGCAGCCCAGCCGTTTGAGGCCCCGGCCATTCCCAGGGGTTTAATCGGATCAAGCGGGTGTTGGGGACCTGCGGCAAATTTACGGTCACCCTTGAAAGTTGGGAACAAGGCGGCAAATTCAGGCAGGGCCAAACCGCCCTTTCCTGGTGAATCCGGCAGGATGTCCTGCAACCGTTCTGTACCTACCGCCAACGAGACCTGAGCCCGGACCACCTCGTGTTTCAGGTGACCCGACAATTGCAACGCCATGACCCGGATCAGAGACAGGCTGTCAGTTGGGGTCCAGGGTTCAATTTCCGGGGAAAACAGGAAAAACTCAGGTGCACCACGTCCGAGTGCCTCCTTCTGGACAATGTGCAGCCAGGCGTTCACACCCGCTGAATAGGCTTTAAGCGCCGATTTTGTTTCCTCGGTCTGAAAGTCGTAAGAGGCGCGGGACAGTTCCACAAAATTCAGTCGGCGAAGGAAATCATCAATCCGCAGGGTTTCTTCGCCAAACAACTCGGACAAACGCCCCTGTGCAGTGCGCCGCAGCATTGTCATCTGCCACAGCCGGTCCTGCGCGTGGGCAAAGCCAAGGCCAAAGTAAACGTCATCCGAGGCTTCAGCAAAGATGTGTGGAATGTTGTTGGTGTCGCGGACGATTTCAACCGTCCCATTCAGCCCTGCCAGTTGATAATTGGCCGAATAATCCGGGATAGAGCGGGAGGCGAAATAGTAAGTCAGCAACAAAACAAGTGCGGCCAGTGCACCCAGGCCCAGAAAAATCCGCAGCAACCAACTGAATACGCGCGTCATAACCATCTCTTTATCTTGACCCTTTCGCCATAGCAGGCCAATGCTTTGGAAACAACGCAAACACAAGGTGCAACGGGGATCAAATGGCCAAAACTGCATTTATAGGACTTGGCGTCATGGGCTATCA
>JAAEUI010000588.1 GCA_024227475.1 Paracoccaceae bacterium
GCAAGCCATCCACCGGAACGGTGTTTGCTGTCCTATTTGCGGCACCCAACAACAGGTAAACGGCCGTCCCCTTTCCCCACGCGAACTAAAAGGTGCCAAACGATTCTGCAACAATATGGCCTGTCGCGCCCCCTTGTTTCAGTTCAAACGGCGGCGCACTGAGTCTCAGCAGCGGGGCAGCTACAAACCGTACGCTGAACGGGAGAAAATTATCCGCAGCTATACAGACAAAGGCCAGCCAGTACCTTTCCATGAATGACAGCGCTGGAGTGGTACGGCTGTCAAAGACACGTTTGGCTATGGCAAAGTGCCGCTGGCTGGTTACATCAAGAAAGTGGCTCGTGGTCGGCTTGACATCTGTCTAGTAGATGAACAGCATCAATACAAAGGTGACGATTCCGACCAGGGATATGCGATGCATCACCTGGCATTGGCGGCACGAAAAATCGTAGGGTTAACAGGCACCATTTATGGCGGCAAAGCGTCCAGCATCTTCCATTTGCTTTACCGTATGTCGCCGGAAATGATAGCAACGTATACTAACCCTGATGCAAACGGCCGTCGTCGCATTCGCAGCCAGGATTGGGTCGCCTCCTACGGCATCTTGCAGCGTATCGAAACCCGAAAGCTGGATGAAGACGGCCGTCAGACAGCCAACAGCCGCACCAATGTGCGCTATAAAGAA
>JAAEUI010000589.1 GCA_024227475.1 Paracoccaceae bacterium
ATCAAAGCTCCAGCGGGATTGCCCGAGATTTGCAAGAATGTCTGCGCCAATTGGAGCAAACAGGCCGTATAGAAAATTTTGAGCTGGGACGCTGGGACCTGTCCGAAAAGTTCCAAATCCCCCAACAGCTTTTTGGCCGGGAAGAGGAGCTGACCACGCTGCTTGATGCCTTTGAAAGAGTGGCTCAGGGCGGGGTGGCATATTTATTAGTGTCGGGCTACGCCGGCATCGGCAAGTCGGCTCTGGTGCAAGAGTTGTACAAACCGATCACCGCCCGGCGGGGTTATTTCATTAGCGGCAAGTTTGACCAATTGCAGCGAGATATTCCTTATGTGGCCCTGAGCCAAGCTTTTGACCAATTGATGCGCCAACTGTTGACCGAGAGTGAAGCCCGCCTGCAAGCCTGGCGTCAGAAGCTGTTGGCCGCCTTAGGCCCCAACGGACAGGTGCTGATTGACCTGATCCCGGCCCTGGAATTGATCATAGGTCCCCAGCCGGCGGCCCGGGAACTGGCGGGACAACAAGCCCGGAACCGGCTCCATCTGGTCTTTCAGAACTTTGTCAAGCTGTTTGCCCAAGCCGAACAGCCGTTGGTCATCTTTATTGATGATTTGCAGTGGGCGGATAGTGGTTCGCTTAAGCTGCTGGAGGTGCTGCTGACGGCCTATGGCTTGGAACATCTGCTGGTCATCGGGGCCTATCGGGATAAT
>JAAEUI010000590.1 GCA_024227475.1 Paracoccaceae bacterium
CTGCCTTCTGTTTCTGTGCCAGTTGGATTATCGAAGAGCGGCTTGCCGGTTGGCCTGCAATTGATTGGCCACCCCCGCGGCGAAGCCAGACTGCTTCAGGTCGCGCAGGTTGTTGAAATGGCGACCGGCGGACCGCTTGGCCCGATTGACCCAGTCGTCCGACACTAGGGCGCGTCGCGTTTAATCGGTTATGTTTGGGTGATGGTTCATGTTGCATCCGGTCACATAGGAAAAGCATGTCGCGACGCGCCTGCCGCAACCGTTTCAGCGCGACATGCTCTAGGTGAATTCAATCTTACCTTCGGGAAGAAGATAGAGAACCAAGGCCCGCCCGTCGGTTACGGTAGGATGATGAGCAGAGCCCGGGGGATTGACGCACCATCCGGCATCGTGCCCGTCAAATTGCGCGGTTTCAGTCACTGGCATGATCATGCATATTTCGCCGGTCGGGTGTCGATGGTGCGGCCCAACGATACTGGTCAGATCAACCACATCAACGCTCAGGTTGTCAGTTTTGGGTGAGGGTTCCAACACGCGGCCAAAGCGGCGCCCTTCACTGCCCTGGCTGCACATCCAACCCTCGGCGATTGCCTGGTGACACGCTTTTTCGATGTTGCGAAAGGTTTCACCCGACGGGGGAAATGCCGCATTCAGCCGGGACTCCAGACCGGCATCGATTTCGCCGTTTGAAATCATGGTGGTGACGGGTTCTACGATTGCTGTGAACTTCAGCAGACTCTGGTCAGGCATCTACAGGCATCTCCTTTTTTTGGTTCGTCACCAATATAGCCCCGGAACGCCGCATCCCGACAGGCCAGCCGGCATCGTTATCTATTCGTCTTTCAGATAGCGGCTTCTTTCTTCCGCCATCATCTCGCTGTATTCAGGCATGTCCTTTGGGACCGGTGCAGGCTCAGGCCGTGACAGCGTAATACCCATCAACTTCAGCTGCCTGAAGCCCAGATAGTACGGCTTCCACCATTTCAGGGCGAGTGGAACAGTGATGTTCAGC
>JAAEUI010000591.1 GCA_024227475.1 Paracoccaceae bacterium
ATGTCATCAGGCCCCGAGCACATTTCAAAATGCGCGAACACCGGCTCAACAATGTTGGGGTATTTCGCGCTGTTCTCCTCAATGAACCCAACCACCTGTGACAGCGATTTGGCTGCCAATACACCCCGCGCGGTGCGGGTATTCAACAACCCCTGTGCAGGTCCTCGAATTTCGTAAAGGGCAATATCTCTGCTTTTGGTGATGTCCAGGAAACCGGTCTGCTTTGAGGTTCCGCCTGCTGGTTCGGCATCTGCGGGATAATCCGCTGCAATCAGCTCCGGATCACTGGCGATCTGTATAAAAATGGGACGAACTTTCCGCTTCAAGTCCTTTTCCATCAGCCCAAGCAGAATTTCCGTGGCCGTCACCGCGCCGTAATTCTCAAAATATCCGCCATCCAGTACCCGGCCCTGGAAACTACCGTCCACATCTTCCAACCGTCCAGGCGGGCTGACAAATGTGAACCGCGCCGAATTCAGCGCCGCAGTTGCCAGCGAAACATCGGCCCCCAACACATGATGGCTGTCGTAGGCATCAAAGAACCGGTCCTGTTCAATTTTCACGTGGCTGGTGATGAACCGCTTGCCACTGTCCTGATGTGTTGCGTTCAGAAACAGGGCAGGCCGCCAGGCCGCCTCTGTAGCCGCCACATCCAGAAACGGCGCAGTCAGCCTGCCCCTACAAGATTGGTCCTCCCCACAATGTTTGTCCCACGCAGCCGCCCAACTGTCTGCCAGCACGTTGCCGCGACTTGGAAACCACGTCCAGGGCCAAAACCGCTGCACCAAATCTGGAAACAGCAACGCCGCAACTGTTGGCCCGAGGAAATCCTGCGCCAATACAGTGTTGGTGACGTCCTGGGCATTCTGATTGCCGTCATTCTCACACCCGGTATCCGCCGCTGGCGCGTGGCCTGTCACATGGGCTGCAAACACCGCCGCCCCTACGCTGCCGCCTGAAACCCCGCTGATGGCGAAGGTCCGGTTGGAAAAATTGACACATTGGTCCTGCAATGCGCCCAAAACCGTCGTGGTCCAATAGGCCGCCCGCAACCCGCCGCCTGCGGTGGACACTATCACGACCGGCACAGCCTCCCCGTCATCCGAAGGGTTCTTGTCCAGCCAGCGGTCAATCGCGGCATCAAGTGTTGGGCGCTGATCTGACACGCCCCCGTTCAGCGGCGGCACCAAATGATTGTCATTCCAATTGCTGGCAACCCCGGCCCAGATCAGCAAAGACAGAATCACCGGAATCCCGGATTGGCGAGTCCAGATGGTCAGAAAACTGCCCACAGGAATGATAAAGGCACAGGCAAAAAAAGCTGCCGCCGTCGCTCCCACCAATTGGCCCATCCAGACTGGTGCGGTCCAAACCAGCGCCAAGCTGACCGCTGACCCGGCAAGAGACAGATAAAGTGCCATCTGGGTGACATGGGACAGGTCACGCAAACCTTTATGCTCACGGTCCTTCGGGGCATCACTTGAAGAGCCATGCACCAGCCAACGCATCATGGATTGCCGGATTTTCAGGATTACAAGGACAACAACCGCAACAACCAGAATAACCAGAAATGCCCAAAAGCGCCCGGCGAAACCGGTCAAAGCCATAGCCAGCAAGACGGAACTAAACGCCGCCATAGCATAAAACCGCGGTAACCATTCGGCGACACCTGATATCCATTCCTTCAGACCCGTATCATCCAACTCCTTTGCATATTTCTCAGCCGTTTCATTGATATCCGCAAATCGCAGCGTAACCCGTGCCCAGTACCAAGCTTGCACGGCAAACAGCACCAGCGCAAACAACAGCCAGGAAAACTGCCCAAGCCCCTGATGTCCGATCAGTTGCGCCAATTCCTTGCCCTGAGCAGAAAAAACCAACAGGATCAGGCACATCAGAACCGTGAACAAACTGAATCTGGTAGCCCGTACAAACCACAAAACCAGCCGCAGCCAGTTCCAGACAGCTGCCACTTTGTGGATCAGAAATTGCAGGAATGTCTCGGGCGCAGGATCAGCCATCTTGAACAACCTCGTAGAATAAGTTTGGTAGAATTTCTACCGACCATATCAGGTTTGTTCAGAAAAATCCCGCTAAAGTTGAGGCCGTTCCTCAGTCCAGACGCCGCGCTGCCAAAATCGGGCCATTGCCGCGCGCCTGCACGATAACCGCCACCTGTTCATGCTCTTCCAACGAATGCGACAGGCTCAGAACATCTCGCCCATTCCACTCCGCGACCGTATCCCAATTGGTCACGACATTGGTGTAATGGATTTTTTTACCTCGGTTTTCCCCAGCCTTGATCGCCACGTCCTCATAGGCAGAATACCGCACAACGTGCAAATCCGCCTGCTGGGTTGAGCCCGCGTTTGGTGCCAGCGAAATCCGCAGAACGCCATCGTCCTTCTTGATCTCCAGTTGCGCCCCCTCCGGCATTTTGCTCAGCATCTCGATATATTCCAGCGCCTCACGCTTTTTCGCTCCGGCAACATAATCGCGACCCTGAAAAATCATCTGCGGCGTCACCAGTCGGTAGCCGCTTTTCATAATCGCGTTGTACCTGGCCTGGCGTTCGGTAAATGCGTGTTGTGCCAGTTGGTCCCTCCAGCCGAGATAGTCCCAGTAATCAACGTGCAGTCCCAAAGCAATGATATCGTCGCGTTCCGATATTTCCGTCAGAATGGCATCCGCTGGCGGGCAGGAGGAACAGCCCTGCGACGTGTATAGTTCAACCACAACGACCGCAGTCTGGGCTGACGCCGTTGTCATCCAACCCATCGTCGCCAGAATGATTGCCGCCAGAATTTTCCGCATAATGTTACCCAAAGCTCTTTGCTCGCTGCATAGATCAATACCGAAACGCCAAATCGAAAGCGAATAAAGCTTTTGCGAGCGGAATGTTACAAACTGTGTGCCGCAGCCTTGGAACGACTCGGCCAGTTGATAAGCAGTACTCCAAAAACCGCCACACCAATGCCCAGAGCCACCGCCGGGCTGAGGGTTTCGCCCAGCACAATGATCCCCAATAAAACACCAACCCCAGAACGCAGATAGGCCTGGGACGTGACCCCTAGCGAGCCCAGGGTCTTGAGCAGGCGGAAATACAGCTGCAGGGCCAGGCCCGTAGAAAAAACGCTCAGGCAAAGCGCAGCCAGAACCGACTCTTTTGACGGTGTGATGCTGAGGGGGGCCTCAAAAATGAAACTGGCTGGAACCAGCACCACAACTGACCAGAACATTGTTGCAGCCGCCGTCACGATATTGGGCAGATGGTGGAACCGGCGCCCGTAAATCGCCGCCGCCCCATACATCATTGCACCCGACAGAACCGCCAATTGTCCCCACACCTGTTGGCCTATGCCCGAAATTGCGTCGGTTCCGATGATCAAAATCACCCCCGCCAGACCAACAAGCGCACCCATCGCCTTGCGCAGACCCGGATTCTCGGCGCGGAAGAACAACAGGGTATAGACCAGAACCCAGATCGGTGAGGTCGAGTTCAGCACCGCAGCCAGCGCGGAATCGACATATTGCTGCCCCCAGGCCAGCACGGTCCAGGCCCCGGTACTGGCAAAAAGCGATTGCCAGAACAACTGACCCCAAACTGCCGGGTCGCGTGGCAGGGACACGCGGCGAAACACCAGAATGGCCCCCAGCATCAACGCGGCAATGCTCACCCTGATGGCACCAAGCGTGATCGGAGAAATGGTCTGAACCGCAACGTTTACAAACAGATAAGACGACCCCCAAAGCAGGGCCAGCAAACCCAGAAGGCTCAGTTCAACATAGAGATTGGGGGCTTTGTCAGTCATTCGCTCACTATGCGCGGCAACAGGACAATCTCAACCCAAATATCGCTGTGCAGGAATCACTGGCTAAACCCACCGCCTTGTCTTTGCGATGTAAGTTTCGGCCTCTTCGCCGAATGCAGCCCGCAATCCGGCCTCCTCAGGTAGGACAAACCGGCGCAGAAGAATTTGCTGCAAGGCGACAACCGGCAGAAACCCCGAAAGAGTGCCAAACCAAAGAGCAAGACCAAAGGCAAACACCAGCATCGCCAGATAAATCGGATTGCGGCTCAGCCGGTACGGCCCTTCAACGATCAGCGTTGTCGGCTTGTGATGCGGCTCAATAGTGGTTTTCTTACGCCGGAACCAGGTGGCGCACCAGATTATAGCCGCTACTGCCAGCGCCATCAGAACAAGACCGGCGGAGTTTATCAGCAAAGCGTCAAATGCCCAGAGCGGTATGAAGTGGGCAAGAAGAAATGAAATGGCGCAGAACAGGAGAGTCCAGACTGGAGGAATATCAAAGAGTTTCATGTTCGTTTCTTCTCAAACCTAGCAAGGCATGTTGGATAATCTGCCTGACGCATCAACCAATTTCCATGCTCAATTTTAGCGAACTACTTTTAGAAAATGGAGGAGATCGGGATCTTCGGGAAACCTTAACAGAGAACCTCGCGCTAGGCCCGTCGCTTCTTCCTTGTGTCCACTTAGATACAAAGCCCAAGCCAACTCTATGTAGCCACGAGGGGTATCCGGCTCCAATTCTACCAGCCGCGAGGCGATTGGCTTCGCCTTTTGGCCATCATTTAGGAAATTGTAAGCGCTCGCCAAAAAATACAGCGCATCAGTGTTTTCAGGGTCACGCCGGATTGCATTTTCGCAGTCACTGACGGCCAAGGTGTATTTGTCCAAGTCATGTCGCACAACACAGCGTGACAACCAGCCTTGCCAATGGTCGTCGTCCAACAGAACCTGGGTGTATATTTCCTCCGCTCTCGCGTATTCTTTCATTTCCCGATATGTCCACGCAAGCATGCGAAGTGTTCCTGGAGATTCATGTAATTTCGATGCTTTTTGGATGTCATCTAGGCTTTCCGACAATTCACCCAAGACGCGATGACCGACGCCTCTGACTAAAAGGGCATTGCTTTTCTGAACCTTGGTTCCGATCTGTGAGTTCAAGAACTCTGTGCACGCAGCCACAGCTACACGCGGTTTTTCATTGGGATTTGTATCGAGACAGTGTTGTTCTTTGTCTGCTTTGGCAAACTCCGCTGCAAGTAGAAAAACAACGAAGCAAAGTGTTGTTAATAATTTCATTGTCGAATCCTCATTGCTCCAATTAATCCGAGCCCGGATTTGTAATCAACAAAAAGGGCCGCTGTAGCGGCCCCTTTAAAAAATCACAGAAATTGTCAGCTTTACGACGCCGCCTTCGCCAAATTCCGCAGCACGTAATGCAACACCCCGCCGTTTTCGATGTACTCGATCTCGACCCCGGTATCGATCCGGCACTTCAGCGTGATTTCCTTGACCGAACCGTCAGCGAATGTGATGGCACAGGGGACTTCCTGCAACGGCTGGATCGTGTCCAGCCCGCTGATCGACACGGTTTCATCTCCGGTCAGCCCCAACGATTTACGGCTGTCGCCACCGGTAAACTCAAACGGGATCACACCCATGCCAACCAGATTGGAGCGGTGGATACGTTCGAAACTCTCGGCAATCACCGCCTTCACACCCAGCAGCGCCGTGCCCTTGGCTGCCCAGTCCCGG
>JAAEUI010000592.1 GCA_024227475.1 Paracoccaceae bacterium
GCCGTAGGGTTTGCGGACGGTCACTTTGCGAACGGTTATCAGGTGCTTGAGAGCGTCTCGATCTGATCGCTTCGTGATCCGCCCGACCTCCCCTAATTCCCACAGAAACGTAGACATCAATCTGAGCCACGTATCTTTGTCATCCGGGTTGAGGGGCGCTTCGCAAAAGTAGTCGGGCAAAACACTGCCCAACCAGCGAACCAGAAAAGATTTACCCAAGCCTTGTTTTGCGTCAATCACGAGCATTTGACCTTGCCTGGCATCAAGGGCCTTGCCGACAGCGCCAACCAGCCAGCGGCGCAGCCAGAGATAGAAGATCATACTTGTCCTGAGCGAAGGCTCCCCTGAGCCAGGTCGATGGGTCGAGGGAGTGTCGGTGTAGCCTTCTTCGCCGGTCACGACCCGGTAGACGGCGGCGTGGTCGTCCTGAAAGTAACAGGCCAGGTTGGAGATATGCCCGTGCCGGTCCCAGGCAAGACCGCACAAGTAATCTTTGATGGGGTTATAAGCGTGGCGATAGGAAAAAGCGGTGTAGGCATCTTCGACGCTGCCCATATTCCGGTAGCCGAGGTCGCGCATCCGGGTGCGGATTTCGGCCCGCAACGGATCCGACATCGGTCGCTCGTTGACTTCGATCCTGTCATCGAGCGTACGCATTCGGAAGCGATATCCCAGGTTGTCCAGGGCGGACAAGTATTCTTTACTAGCGGCTTCGGGGCGGCGGCCATCGGTTTTGAGCGGCAGCAGCCGGCCCAGAGCGGCAAAGGATTGCAACTGCTCCA
>JAAEUI010000593.1 GCA_024227475.1 Paracoccaceae bacterium
CAGCGCCAATCAGATGCGGCTCATGTTGCATGGCTGTGCTTATTGGCTGTGGTGGACACTGAGGGCGGCCTGTCCAAAGCGCTCTTCATGGCGGCACGCTCAGTTCGATACGTTGCGGCTGGGTGGTGTCGCGAAGGTGGTAGAAATTTGAGAGTTGCGTAATCTCCGGGTGAACACAAACCACCCAACCGGCGGCTGGCACCGCCACAGGAGAAGGTATGAATGCTTTGTGAGCGACCAAACGCCCCGGATTTGTTAAGAGGTTTGGGGAGGCGGATAGGTTTCAGGCTGGATCGTAACTTAGGGCATTTTGACCCTGTACAGGAGTATAGCCTTCGCCTGCTTCCGAACAGCCTGCTTAAGGCCCGGTTCAACTGTTATTGGCCGGTGACCTTGTATAGGAGTTTGGTTTGGCCGTTCACACCCCACTCGGGGTTCCGCCCCCTCAACAACGGGAGTATAACCATGAGCTTCGTCGGTGTCGATCTTCATACGAATTCTTTCACCATCTGCCGCCTTGGCGGGGATGGATCTGAAGGGTTTGAAACCTTCCAACTGTCCCAGGCGGACATCAACCGCTTCTGTCAAAGCCTTGATGCGAATGATGAACTGGCGGTTGAGGCGACCGGAAACTCGGCCTGGTTCTGCGGCGAGGTTCGCCCTTGCGTCGGTCGCATCGTGGTGGTCAACCCGCACCAATTCCAGGTGATCCGCAAGTCGGTGAACAAGACCGACCGCAATGATGCGCGGGCATTGGCGTTCTTTCTGTCCAAGGACATGCTGCCCGAGACCCGCCTGAAGAGCACGGCCGAGGCAGAGCTGGCCTCGCTGGCCCAGACCCGAGACACATTTGTCAAACAGCGCACCATGCTCTTGAACAAGATCCACGCGCTGTTCAACCGCCACGGGATCAAGCTAAAGAAAGAGGGGTTGAGCAGCGCAAAACGTCTGAACGGGCTTGACGTGAGCCAGTTCACGCCGCTTGAGCAGGTCGAGCTTGGTGCCTTGCGTGACGGCTCCCTCAGCCTGACCGCCACTTTGAAGGTGCTGGACAAGGCCATTGAAGAGGCCGCGGCAGAGCTGCC
>JAAEUI010000594.1 GCA_024227475.1 Paracoccaceae bacterium
GTTGTATGACGGTGTCGTGGAGGCCTGCCGGTCGGTGCACGACCCTGAGATCCCGGTGAACATCTACGATCTGGGTCTGATTTACACCATTGAAATCGAAGACGACGGTGTGGTTGATCTGATTATGACGCTTACCGCGCCGGGCTGTCCGGTAGCCGGTGAAATGCCCGGCTGGGTCGAAGACGCGGTGATGGCTGTACCCGGTGTGCAGACCGCCAGCGTCGTGCTGGTCTGGGAGCCGCAATGGGGCATGGACATGATGACCGACGAAGCCAGGCTTGAGCTGGGCTTCATGTAGGCCCGCCCAAGACATTTCCTTCCAACACCGTGCTATCCTTTGAAAATGAAGCGCAAAGTTGCCTGCCAGTTGTAGAGGTGTCGTGACATCAGCCATAACCGTGTCTGGAACCGATTGAACGCAACGACCTTTGATAAAGCCGTTGCTTTGCCTTCGGTAAAGCGGAAAACCACACCGGAACCAGCTTGCATAGATGTGGTTTAATGCCGAAACACCCACCTGAAATACTTGAGTAATACACTCTGGCGTACTACATAATGGGCAATACTAACATTTGGAACACTGCGATGTTTGGCATCCCGGGAAAACAAGCGGTTACAATGACCGACAAAGCTGCTGCACAGATCCGCAAACTGATGGACTCCGGCGGCAAACAGGGCCTGCGCATCGGAGTCAAAAAAGGCGGTTGTGCGGGCATGGAATACACCATGGATTATGTGGACAATGTTGACCCGCATGACGAGGTTGTGGAGCAGAATGGAGCGCGGATCATGATCGCCCCGATGGCGCAGATGTTCCTGTTTGGCACCGAAATCGACTATCAGGTTGCGCTGCTGGAATCCGGGTTCAAGTTCAACAACCCAAATGTTTCAGAGGCCTGCGGTTGCGGGGAATCGATCAAGTTTGAGAATATGTAATGGCTGTCAGCGCCTCTGACATCGAACATATCCACGATCTCTTCTTCGAACTGGAACCGCTGAGCACCCGAAAAATGATGGGTGGGTTGTGTGTTTACAGTGACGGGCAAATATTTGCCCTGATAGGCCCTGGCGACAAACTGTTTATCAAAGCCAAAGATGAATTTGCCAAAAAACTGCTGGCGGCAGGATCAACCCCCTTCACCTATGAAAACAAATCAGGCAAACAGGTTGGTATGCCGTATTGGACCCTGCCCGACAGCGCGCTGGACGACCCGTCAGAAGCCTGTGATTGGGGTCGCCAGTCATTGATCGAGAACAAATAACATGCGCCGAAAAATTGCCGCCGGAAACTGGAAAATGAATGGCCTGCGCGAAGCATTGCGCGAGGTGGAAGGCCTGCACAGCGCCAATCCCAACCCGGATTGCGAAGTCATCATCTGTCCGCCTGCCACGCTGATCCGCTCAATGGTGAAAACCTGCGATACGATGAACATCAACGTCGGTGGGCAGGATTGCCACGAAAACAGTTCGGGTGCCCACACCGGCGATATTTCTGCCGAAATGCTGGCCGATACCGGGGCGACGCACGCTATTCTTGGCCATTCAGAGCGCCGCGATGCCTATGGCGAATCCAGCACCTTGGTGCGCGCCAAAACACGCGCGGCCTGGAATGCCGGGCTGGTTGCGATCGTTTGTGTAGGTGAAACCCTTGAGGAACGCGAAGCTGCCAACACGCTTGACATCGTTGGCGGGCAACTCGCCGGTTCCATCCCAGATGCTGCAACGGCTGAAAATCTGATTGTTGCTTATGAACCAGTCTGGGCCATTGGCACCGGCAAAACCCCGACGCTCAATGACATCGGCGAAGTGCATGACTTTATCCGCATGCGTCTTGAACGCCGGTTTGGTGAGGGTGTCGGGCGCTCGGTACGGATCCTTTATGGTGGTTCCATGAAGCCCGAAAACGCAGCTGACATAGCCGCAGTTTCAAATGTGGATGGCGGGCTGGTTGGCGGAGCATCGCTCAAGGCACCGGATTTCTCACGGATCGTCGCCGCGCTTTAGCCGATTTTCCGCAGGTCATCGGCTTTGCCCTGATAATGCACATACAACCGTTGCAGCGCGATGCGCAGAACGATTTTGCCCGACCGGGCCGACCACCCCATCCGCTTCTCAGCCGATTCCAGTCCCTCCAGAAAACAACAGCACCGAATGACGATATCGCCCAGCCCCGGGCCAAGTGCCGTGAGGGCCGCACTCAGGCGCGATTGGGCCGACGACAGCCCGCCGCCTGAAGGAAAGAATGTGCGCCGCTCCCCCGCCGTCAGAAAACGTTCCCAGTTCTGCGTAACTCTGGGCCCCAATTGCGCCAGTTCGAAGTCTTCGCGGAGTTGCTCACCAGCCGCCAGCAAATCGGGCGACAAAAACGGTTTGCCGGTTTTGTCTTTTTTGCGGGCCAGAGTGGTCAGCGGGCTTTCACTCAGGTTTACGCGCATTTTGCGGGTTTTCTTACCGCCAGGATCATCTACCACCCGCTCCCCCCACTCTTTGTGCTGTTCGGAGTAAACCGAAATCGCCTCAGAGAACCCGCGAGGCCCGGTATCCTATTGTCTTTCTGTTGCAATCATACGCTTAAGGGCCGCACGACCTGCGTGAGTTATTCTGTAACAGGCCACCCGCCCCCGTTTTGAACAATGCAGCCAGTCTTTCAAAACCATGGACCCCACAAGCTTTGAATCCGCCACTGCGATGCGGGTTTGGCTACCCTGGCTTTCTTTGCGCATCACAACAGCTTTTTTCAGCTCTGGCGAAACAATCAGATATGCTCCTTTTTCGCACAACCGCCGCAGGATGCGCGTCTCTACCTTTGAGCCTTGCTGCAATGCAGCGGGGTTGTCGTTGTCCTTGTGTGGCTTCATAAGACCTCTGCATAATACAGGATTCCTTTTAGGAGATTGATTTTGTATCCTGGATCAA
>JAAEUI010000595.1 GCA_024227475.1 Paracoccaceae bacterium
CAAATTTACGCCCGCAAGTTTGTCGGGATCCAATTTTATGGCCCTGACAGCGTCGGCCTCTTCAGCCACGACGGGCACGCTGATCAACACGATGGCGCACAGCGCGACCCCAATACTTTGTCCAAATACCCAATGCATGCGATGTTTCATGGCTGGAACTCCCGCTAACAACAGTCTGGCCAAGAATAGCAGTGGCTTCGTACCACGCTCAAATGCGAGGGTTCCCGGTCGGGGCCTCACCCCGCATCTCCAGATCACCCCGCATCAGCCCGTCAATATCGGGAAAGATCCACTGGCCGCGCTAGTTTCCGAACATCAACCGTAACAGCAGGTGTCCCGACAGCTGCAGCACCAGTGGCACCGCTATCATCAGCACCAGCATATGTTGCACCGGCGTGAGGTTTGCGCCCGCGGCGAATGGAAACCGGTATACATGATTGATGTTCGGTCCGGGTTCTGTCAGCCAGCGTGTCAGCAGCAGCACGAACCATGCGATCACCACCGCCCATGGATATACGCCGGGGTCGTAGCCGAGCTGCC
>JAAEUI010000596.1 GCA_024227475.1 Paracoccaceae bacterium
CAAAGGCCCCGTTGTCTATGCACTACAGAAGTATGATTTTTTCGTTATTTTCCCGGTTAATCCATCAACGCTGGCGAAGTACCGCGAAGCATTTACACCCAGTCGCGCCAAGGATGACCCGACAGATGCAGAGCTTGCCTTGGACCTTCTGGTCCGCCACCCTGAACGCTTCACACCGCTAAATCCGCAAAGCGTTGAAATGCGCACGCTGTTCTGCCTGGTTGAGCAACGGCGAAACCTGGTCGATGACAAAACCCGAATCACCAATCGATTGCGTAGCGCGTTGAAACAGTATTATCCGCAAATGCTCGAGTGGTTTGAGCATCTGGATACAGTATTGGTCTGCGACTTCATTACCCGCTGGCCAACGCTCACGCAGGTCAAACGAGCAAGAAGGAGCACCTTGGAAAAGTTCTTCCATGAGCACAACATGCGGTTCTCTCACGTTCTCGATGCCCGTCTGAAATCCATCAAGGCAGCGACGCCACTCACACTTGATGCGGCGGTCGTCACGCCGTATAGCTTACAAGCACTCGTGCTTACCGATCAGCTGCGGGTCAGCTTACAGGCAATCCATCGTTATGATGATGAAATTGCTGAACTTGCACCGAAGCACCCCGATTATGGTTTGTTCAGCGCATTGCCCGGTGCCGGCCCGTCGCTGGCACCCCGACTGCTGGTTGCCTTCGGTGAACAGCGCGAGCGTTACGCCAGCGCGGCAGCACTACAGAAGTACTCTGGTATTGCGCCGGTGACCGAGCGGAGCGGTAAGAAGCATTGGGTCCATTGGCGATGGCAATGCCCGACCTTCCTGCGACAGACCTTTGTCGAGTGGGCCGCTCAGACGATCAACAAGTCGTTCTGGGCCGGCGCTTACTATCGACAGCAACGCGATAAAGGTTGTACCTACCAGGCCGCTGTACGCGCCCTGGCATTCAAGTGGATCC
>JAAEUI010000597.1 GCA_024227475.1 Paracoccaceae bacterium
GTGATCCAACTAACTGCAAAGCCGAAGGTGGTCAACTATTTGCTACTTCAACCGCCGCATCAGGCTGGACGTATCCCAACGACCGCCGCCCAGTTTCTGAACATCGTGGTAGAACTGATCGACCAGCGCGGTAACGGGCAGGCTGGCACCGTTGCTGTTCGCCTCGGCCAGACACATGCCTAAATCTTTACGCATCCAGTCCACCGCAAAGCCGAATTCAAACTCATCATCCAGCATGGTGTAGCCGCGGTTTTCCATCTGCCAGCTACCCGCAGCTCCCTTAGAGATCACATCGACCACAGCCTTGCCATCCAGTCCGGCTTTCTGGGCAAAATGCATACCCTCAGAGAGACCCTGCACCAATCCGGCAATGCAAATCTGATTGACCATCTTGGTCAGCTGCCCGGCACCGGATCCGCCCATCAAACGGCAGGCCTTGGCAAAACACAGGATTGTTTCCTCCACTTTGGCGTAGGTGTCCTCATCCCCGCCACACATCACCGTCAGCGCACCGTTGACAGCGCCCGCCTCGCCTCCGGAAACCGGAGCATCGACGAAGCCAAATCCCGCGTTATCGGCCAGGGCATTCAGTTCCCGGGCGACATCGGCAGACGCCGTCGTGTGATCGACAAACACCGCCCCGGCTTTCATCGCGGTGAACGCGCCGTCATCACCAATTGTAACTGCACGCAGGTCATTATCGTTGCCGACGCAGGCAAAGACGATATCAGCGCCTGAAGCCGCCTCAAAGGGCGTAACAGCCACCGTGCCGCCGTGTTCAGCCACCCACTTCTGTGCCTTTGCAGCGGTTCGGTTGTAGACGGTAACTTCATGCCCCTTGGCAGCCAGATGCCCAGCCATGTGATAGCCCATGACGCCAAGTCCTATAAATGCAGTTTTGGCCATTTGATCCCCGTTGCACCTTGTGTTTGCGTTGTTTCCAAAGCATTGGCCTGCTATGGCGAAAGGGTCA
>JAAEUI010000598.1 GCA_024227475.1 Paracoccaceae bacterium
AAGGAGTGCGCCGAAGTGGAATGTAGGCTGCCACGTGCCACTCATCCGGAGTGGCGAGACTAAAAAGCTAACACCGAGAGCGCGCTATTACGCTTCGACCGGCATCGGCGGCAAATCCGGTACATCGAGGCCTTGGCGCCGTCTTTCGATCACCGAGGTCAGATATCTTAATGGTGAGGCCTTGCGCTGCCGGCATGTCTCTATCACAGTAGCTATCAGCGCCAACGCCTTGCTACCTTTCTGGTTCCGGGTTCCCTGGCTGATCCTGCGCAAAATCACCCAATGGCGAAGCATCTGCTCCGCGGCATTGTTGGTCATAGGCAACTGCGGATGATCCAGTACACGAAAGATTGCGTCCCAGTCATTCAGGAATTCTCTCCCGAGTTTACCGGCTTTTTCATGACTGGATTTTGCCATCTTTTTACAAAGCGCTCTCAAACGATCCAGTTCGTCTTGAAATTTGGCTTTGATACTACCGCACGGCCCTTCCCGGGCTGCATAGATGCCATCCATCAAGGTGTCCATGATATTGAGTACCTGGATGCCATAACCTTGAATCCAGGGTGTCAACGTATCGGCCAGTCCCTTTGCCTTGCGGATCAGATGCGCCCAGCAGCGTAACCTTTTTTTGTGATCCCGGTATACGTTGTAGCCATCGGACATCAGCCAGCCGGCATACAAAAGGCCAATCGTGTTCCAGACCTCTTTGGTACGGCGACCGATCACAAA
>JAAEUI010000599.1 GCA_024227475.1 Paracoccaceae bacterium
AGGCTGATGGACACCTTTAAAGAGGTGATGCGGGTTCTCAAGCCAGGGGGCCATTTCTACCATAACGACATGCTGCGGCCGCACAGCAAAGTCGTCACAGCACTCTACTTCACGTATCTGAGGATGTGCCTTGCAACAACCGCCTGGATCTTTCGCAGTAACCAGGCGGCGTTGAAATGCAAGAAATATTTTGTGGAGGCGTTAGAACTTTTCTACACGGCTGATGAACTGACCGACCTCCTCACCGAGGTGGGCTATGAAGACATCGCACAGCAAAGCCGGATGGGCGGCATGTTCGGGTTCCACAAGGCCAAAAAGCCGGAATAACGGCCTGGATCCCTTCTCACTCCATTAATGTTCCGTGTGACGTTCGTGGTCGGCGTTCTGCATGCCTTTGGGCAACGCAGGCGCCGGCTCGGGCTCAAGCTGGGCGAATCCGGATTCGCGTAGCCCGTGCTGCACATCGTGCGGATTATGGCATTCGGTGCACACGAACCAGCG
>JAAEUI010000600.1 GCA_024227475.1 Paracoccaceae bacterium
AAAGCAGCGGTAAGATAGTTTTGGGCGCACCCATATTGATATCCTCCAAATTGACTGAAATGGTACTAACGAAAAATCAACTAATTGGCTATTTACCCATTCCTTTAGTTGATTAAACCTCCAATTTGTTTGCTACACAATGGACTTGCGGTTCTCCCGCTTACAGGCCCAACAAATTGACCGATGTGTTTTCTTAGTTCGGATTTTGCAGTCACAAGTTTAACTCCTTATAGGCTGACACAAAGGCCGCCAGCTTAGGGTACAGCATAGCCAGCGCCATCGCCTTCATTCCGTGAGATACGTTCCTGCGCATCCCACCGCGCGACCAAACGAATGCTTCAACATCGTCGCCCTTGTAAATCACGAACGCCAGATCGACACCGGCCATCTGGCAGGCCTTGAGCCGGTTGCGCCCGTCGATCACGCTGCCTTTCTTGTCGAGAACAATCGAATCGAGCAGGCCATTTTCTTTGATGTCTTGCGCGAGTTCGTCAAGTTCTGGACCCGACATCATGCGAAACACGTTGGCTATCGGATTGATTTCGAGTTTGGTTGTCTGGATAGGAACCACGTTCGAATTATCGGCCATTATTCTGCCCCTTCGCCACAAAAGATTGTCCTCGGCCTCGCCGCGCCATTTGTACTCGTTCATTGGTCATTGTCCTGTCTCCGGTTTCTAGGTTTCGATCTGGTCGATCAGTCCCATAGGCGAGCTGGTGGCGCTGGCGACAAACGAAGATAGCGCCGCCGTAGAGGAAAGTCCCTTGGCATTCGAACGAAGGGCCGCCTAACATGAGCTGAGAGACCGGAACGCAAACGTGACAAGACCATTTCGCTTCAGAGATCGGATTCAGGCCGCAGATTGTGTGCTTCGCCGCCGAGTTTGCCGGCGGGGCCGGATTGGAGTGGTATCGGGTGGCGGCGGGGCCGGGTTTGGCTGCTTGGCGATGTCCCCATAGTGGCCGAACTCCTTGGCTGCCCGGAACATCGCTATCACGTTTTCAGGCTTGCAGCCCGGGTGCAGCGAATTGGATGAACACAGGACATACCCGCCGCCCGGCGCGCCTTGGGCAATGCACTCCCGGGTCGCTTCGCGCACCTCCTCAGGCGCGCCGAACACCAACAGGTCAAGACAGTCGACATTGCCAAACACGCACAATCGTTCGTGCAGATAGGCCTTGGTGGTCGCCAGATCCATGCATTGCGGCTGAACCGGGTGGAAACCATCAAACCCCGCCTCGATCAGATCATCCATGATCGACCAGACCAGGCCGTCGGAATGCTTGATGATCTTGCGCCCCAGGCCGTGGGCGTGCTCCAACATCTGCTTTTTGTAGGGCAGCACAAATTCGCGGAAGGACTCAACCGCCATGAGCGGGAAATCGTTGCCGCAGATATCGCCGTCAACCATGAAAAAGTCGGCACCTATGGCCGCGGCCTCCTCCATAAGAGCCTTGTTGAAACGGGTGACCTCCTGCATCACGCCGTGCACCAGGTCCGGGTCTTCGACGAAGGCCATCATGGTCTTGTCCATGCCGCCCATCACGTTCCAGGCTTCCTGAAACGGGCCGTTGATGTTCAGACAATGCGCACGCTCATCACCCAGCCGGTCCACCACAATGCGCAACCCCCGGAAATCGGAAGCCTCAAGACGCGAGACCATGTCATAGGCAAGAAGCTCCTTGCTTGACGAGACCGCCGCCTCGATGATGGCAGGCATGCCATTTTCGCTTAAGATATAGCCCCGGTCATATTTGTCCCGTCCCAGATGCTCGCTCACTGCCTTGAGGTCAGTGTTGTAGACGCTCGAAGTGCCGTCCACATCGAGCGCTTCCACAACGCGGCAATAAAGACCGACGGATTCTTCGGTCTCATCGCCTTTGCGCAGAGTCGTGACAGAATCATGGCGCTTCAGCCCCAGCACATCGGCCACGCCGATGGTCACCGCCTCGTCAAACCAATCCCAGGTTGGCACCCTGTCAGGACTGCCCAGATCGAGGGCAGTGAGAAATCTCTGTCGTGAGTTCATGTGTCCACTCCATCTTCTCAGGCAGGCTGAAGATTAAGTTCCAGATGGGCTGTATTGCTCGCAAAAAGCCGCCGCACCATCGGTTCGAAGAACTCCAGCGGCTTTGTGTCGTAATCCGGGTCAAACGAGTTCTGATCGTAGTGGTGGCAAAAATGCACGCAGTCGTCGTACCAGGGATGATCTTTGAAGCGGTCGCGCGCGTGACGGTCGCCTCCCAGATGGTGGTTGTAGTAAAACCCCTGAAAGGTGCAGTGATTGGCCATGATCCAGTGAACCCGTTCCGAGACAAAGGGCTTAAGCACAGCAGCAGCGACTTCGCCGTGATTGTAAGGCGCGATGATGTCACCGATATCGTGCAGAAGCGCCGCGACTATCATCTCCTCGTCGGCTCCGTCATTATAAGCGCGGGTTGCCGATTGCAGGCAGTGCTGATAGCGGTTGATGCGGTAGCCACCCCAGTCAACATCCAACAGCTTGAGATGCCCAAGCACCCGGTCCACCTGGTCGGCATTGAATTCCTCTTCCAGTTCAATGAGTCTCTGAAAATCTTCTTTCGTGCCGTCTTCCATACGGATCCAACTGACGTCCTGCATGTTACGATCTCCTGAATTTGCGCAGTCACTTGTTGTTCGGTGCACCATGACAGTTTCTTTTGACAAAAAAAGCAAATTGAAGTAATCGTTATCGACAAACTTTTTTTGTTAAAACGGTCATGCAGATCACCCAGGGCGTATGCATATTCTTGAAGCACCAACGAAGGGCAAAACGCAGCAATGCCGAAGGGTTGCTCCAGCGGTATGCATTTAAACTGTTTAAGATCAAACGCATAGCGCTCCACCTATGCAGATAGTAAACCTGCGCACTTTCATTGCGATCTCCAGGACCGGGGCGTTTCACAGCGCAGCCGAGCGTCTCAACATCACCCAGGCGGCAGTTAGTGCGCGCATAAAGGCACTGGAGGAGCAGCTCGGCCAGCGCGTATTTGAGCGCGGTCGCTCCGGTGCCACGCTGACGGATGCCGGTCGGCAACTGCTGCCGCATGCGGAAAGCATTATCCGCACCTGGGATCACGCCACCGGTATGCTGGGTGTTCCCGTCTCCAGAACCGTTCAAATTCACATTGGCGCGCAGTTCAGTACCTGGGCGCAGCTTGTGCTTGACTGGGCGGCCTGGATTTCTGATGCGCTGCCAGAGACAGAGTTGAACCTCAATTTTGATTTCAACACAGACATGCTGAAACTGGTTAAGGACGGACGGTTGGATATGGCCGTCACGCATGCTGCAGCTCCGGCGGAAGGGATGCGCAGCGTGTCGTTGCCCGACGAGACCATGGTTCTGGTTGCCCGCCGACCGGGGACCTTGGGCGATGGGCGCCTGCCGGCTTATGTTGGCCTTGACTGGGGGCCGCAGGTCAGTGGCCAGATCGCCCGCATCGCATCGCACCTGCCGGGCAGCAAACTGTCCATCGGCAACGGTATTTTGGGCCTGCGCTACATTCTGGAACACGACGCCTGTGGTTATGTCCCGCTACGAACGGCGCACCCGCTGCTGCGCCAGAAGCGCCTTTACCGCATTAAACGCGCACCGAAACTCCACATAACCGGCCACGTTGTCTATAGCGAAGACAATCCTAACCTTCCATTCCTTGAGCGAGCCATCGAGGGCTTCCGCGGACTTCGCTCAAAACTTGTCGACCCAAGCCTTTGATGTTGCAGCGTTTTGACGTGGTCCTTTCAAAAGGACCTGACAGTCGCCTGTGAACAGATCGCGGGCCGGGCTCGGGACAGCGTGGAACCAATCCGATACGCTATCCCCCCTTGGGATGCGCCTTCTTGTAAACCTCCATCAGGCGCGCCTGATCCAGTGCGGTGTAGGCCTGGGTGGTTGACAGCGAGGCGTGGCCGAGCAGCTCCTGAATGGCGCGCAGATCGCCGCCCGCTTCCAGCAGATGCGTGGCGAAGGAGTGGCGCATGGCGTGCGGTGTGGCAGTGGCAGGCAGGCCGAGTTGCATACGGGTGCGCTCCATCGCCATCTGGATCATGCGCTGGTTGAGCTTCTTGCCGCGTTTGCCAAGGAACAGCGGCGTATCTGGCTCCATCGCAAAAGGGCACAGGCGCAGGTAGGTATTCACCGCATCCCGGGCGGCGGGCAACACAGGCACGATCCTGTCCTTGTCGCCCTTGCCCCGGATGCGCAGAACCTCGGGCAGGGGGGCATCGGCAAAGGTCAGGTTCAGGGCTTCAGAAATGCGCAGGCCGCAGCCGTAAAGCAAGGTCACAACAGCGGTGTCGCGGGCGCCGACCCAACTTTCCTGGGATTGCAGTTCCACCGTTTCGATCAACGCCTTAGCATCGGAAATGGCCACTGGGCGGGGAAGTTGTGCCTTGAACTTCGGCGAACGCGTAGCCAGCACGGCGGTAACTTCAACGCCTTCAGCCTCGCCGAGCCAGCGGTAGAAGCTTTTGACGGCCGAGAGTTCCCGAGCCAGAGACCGGGCAGTTATCCCGCGCCGCCGTTCACGCGCCATCCAGGCGCGCATGTCGGTGATTTTCACGCCTGACAGGACGGATTTGCCGAGGTTTTTGCCGTAATGGTGTGTCAGAAAGCCGAGGAATCCAGCGACATCGCGGCGATACGCCTCCACGGTTTTTTCCGAGCCGCCACGCAACGCAGTCAGGGTTGGCAACCAGCGCTCCAGCAGATCATATGCGCCGGAGGTGCCCTGCATCAGCTTAGCCAGCGGCGCAGGACGCGTTCAAAGGCTCCGGCGAAGAAAACCAGCAGATCGGCACCCTTCTGAGGTGTGAACTGGTCGGTCACTTCGGACCCCAGTACCAGCATGGCAGGCAGGTTTCCCTTGCCAAGATCAAGCTTCAGCATGGCTTCGGATTGTGGGATGGGCCCGCGAAAGTCGAAGATGCGCGGATCAGGAAACTGGATTTGGCGCAGGGTGACCGGGCGCACGTTCATGCGGCGGCCCCGGGTGATGTAGGCCTGCACCTCGCCAGGAGCAAAGAAAGCGACACCGGTGCCGAATTCCTTTTCCAGATCAGGGGTCAGACCAGCCTCGACCGCCGGGCTTTCCATGCACAGCTTGGCGCTGGCGACATGCAGGATACTTGCAAGCTCGGTTTCCAGTAGTTGAAGAAACCCGGCAAAATTCGGGGGTTCGAGAATGGCCAGAACCGCGCGGTGAATCTGGTTGGTGCTGGCGAGGTTATCATAGGCCGCGGCGACGACGTGGCGGTGGGTGTCCTCCAGCCGATCGAGCCGGGCCTCGAGCCGTTCCAGCGCAATCGAACGCAAATCTATGACGTTTTCGCCCTTGGCCTCGCCGTCCGCCGCGATCAGCGCCCGCATGATATCGCGGTCTTCCAACACCGCATTCGGATCAGAGAGAATCTGTTTGCGCACCGCATCCTGCGGTTTTGCCTGCTCGGTCATAACGCCCTCAAAATATTACAGGATCTGTTGCCCTGTTTTAGCCCAGTCTTTCATAAACGCGTCCAGCCCCTTGTCGGTCAGAACGTGTTTTGCAAGGTTTTGCAACACGTTCGGCGGAGCAGTGACAACGTCCGCGCCGATCTTAGCACAGTCTGAAACGTGATTCACCGTTCTTATGCTGGCGGCGAGAATTTCTGTTTTAAAATTGTAATTGTCGTAGATGGTGCGGATGTCCTCGATCAGATCCAGACCATCAAGGTTGATGTCATCAAGCCGCCCGATGAAAGGGGAAATGAAGGTGGCTCCGGCCTTGGCCGCCAGCAAGGCCTGATTGGCTGAGAAGCACAGGGTGACGTTGACCATGTTGCCTTCGTCAGACAGCACTTTGCAGGCTTTCAGCCCGTCCCAGGTCAGCGGCACTTTCACTGCGATATTGTCAGCGATCTTGGCCAGCTTGCGCCCCTCTGCGATCATCGCGTCGGCCTCCAGCGCCACCACTTCGGCGCTTACCGGGCCGTCGATCATGTCGCAGATTTCCCTGGTCACTTCCAGAATGTCGCGCCCTGACTTCAGGATCAACGACGGGTTGGTGGTGACCCCGTCAACGAAGCCAAGGTCGTTCAACTCGGCAATTGCATCTACATCTGCGGTATCGACAAAGAATTTCATGGGTGGTCCTGTTTAAGCGTTTTAGATTCGAACTTGTTTAGTTTGAATTTAAAACGCCCGCAATTGTCTGCGTTGTGGATGCGGCATGAATATTGTTCGACAAAACGAAATTCAAACCGCTTACTGTCTGGTTTCTTGTGCTGCCAATGGGCATAGTTCAGAAATCGTTTAACCCAATGACCCCGAGAATAGAAGCCTGCAATCTTGCCGAATGCCGCCCAATCCCATTTTCAGACCGACGAACTGGTCGCGGTGCTGACGACACAGCCGCTCGACCGGCTGCTGGACTACAAGGCACCTGAAGGCGGGGTGTTTCAGGGGGCGTTTGTCGAGGTGCCGCTGGGACCGCGAAAAGTGATTGGGGTTGTCTGGGGGCCGGGGCAGGGTGGCTATGACCCAAAGAAAATCCGCCGCATTCTGAATGTCATCGACGTACCGCCAATGCGTGAAGAGATGCAGGCGTTTCTGGCCCGTGTGGGTGATTACACGCTGACGCCGATGAATTCCATGCTGAGGCTCGCTACCCGCGCACCGGGGCTGACGGATACGCCGGGGATGCGGCGGGTGTATGGGCTGGGTGGGGCAGAACCGGACCGGATGACCTCGGCGCGGGAACGGGTGATCGCGGTTCTGGAGGATCATGACGGGATGCGGTTCACCGCTTCGGAGCTGTCTCAGTTGGCTGGGGTGACATCTTCGGTGGTCAAGGGGCTGGTGAAACAGGGGGTGGTTCTGGAATATGAAACCCCGCGCGACGTGGCTTATCCGGCGTTGGATGCAGGGCTTGCGGGCAAGGCACTGACGGCTGAGCAGGCAGAGATTGCTGCAGAGTTGGTTGGGCAGGTGCAAGGCCGGACCTACGCAACCTCGTTGTTGAAAGGCGTCACCGGGTCGGGCAAGACCGAGGTGTATCTGGAAGCCGTGGCCGAATGCCTCAAGCAGGGGCGGCAGGCACTGGTGCTGCTGCCGGAGATCGCGCTGACGGTGGAGTTTCTTGACCGGGTGGAAAAACGCTTTGGCGCGCGCCCGGCGGAGTGGCATTCGGGCGTGACCATGACCGAGCGCCGTCGCTGCTGGCGCATGGTGGCCGAGGGCAAGGCGCAACTGGTGGTGGGGGCCCGATCCGCCCTTTATCTGCCGTTTCAGCATCTGGGGTTGGTGGTGGTGGATGAGGAGCATGACCAGTCTTACAAGCAGGAAGACGGGGTCTTGTATAACGCGCGCGACATGGCGGTGCTCAGGGCTTCGATCTGCGGCGCTTCGGTGGTGCTGGCCTCGGCCACACCGAGCCTGGAAAGCTGGGCCAATGCGGATGCAGGGAAGTACCAGCGGTTCGATCTGGAACAGCGCTTCGGCGCGGCGGAACTGCCGGATATGCGGGCGATTGATCTGCGCGAGGATGCACTGGAAACCGGGCGGTGGGTGTCGCCCCGGCTGGCCAAAGAAGTCCAGGACCGGCTCGATCGGAGTGAGCAGTCGCTG
>JAAEUI010000601.1 GCA_024227475.1 Paracoccaceae bacterium
ATAGGGATGGGAGTCCAGACGGGGGCGCTCCCGATCAAAACGCCAACGACAAAAGCCCCCGCCCCCAAGGAGCTGGCGCCCCCCCCCCCCCCCCGAGGGCTTGCGGGCGTTATCTGGGGCAAGGCAGGATCCTCTCTCTTCGCGCAGAGACATGTTCACAGGTGCTGAGAAAGGCTTAGATCTAATAGCCAGGGACCGGTTACGGCATACGATCAAATCTTTTCAGATACATTAATGACGGTAGCTGCAATCGACCGTATTATTCATCATGCCTCGATTGTTGAAATCGATGGCATTAGCCAGAATACGATGAGCCCGGCCTTCCATATCATTGAATTGGAAAAGACCTTCTCTTGCCGTAGAGCTTAGAACGGCCGTATAGTAGCAATGAATACCCAATGCGAAGGATTGCACCATGTTCTCGGCAAGGACCGCCGAAGGGGATGTCGCGCCGGGATACGAACGCCACCGGCCGGAAAAGACCCTTCTCTATCAGATCGTCGAACAACACTACCCGGATTTTTTGCCGGAGCCGCAAGCGCAGGACCGGACACTGCCGGGTTATGTACAGGACGAGTTCGAAGCCTTTCTCCAATGCGGTCGCTTGGAGCACGGATTTCTGCGCGTGCGTTGTGAAGACTGCAAGCACGAGCACCTGGTCGCCTTCAGTTGCAAGCGCCGCGGGTTTTGCCCATGCTGTGGTCGCCCGGCGGATGGCTGAAAGCGCTGCTTTGTTGGTGGACGATGTGTTCCCTCATGCGCCGGTCCGGCAATGGGTATTGAGTTTTCCTTATCAGTTGCGTTTCCTGTTCGCCAGTTATCCCGACCTGATGGGAAAGATACTGGAGCTTTGCTCGTATCTTCCCTGATACTCGCCCGCTTCGCGGGCCAGCTAAAGTTGTCCAAATTCATTCCCGATGAATTTGTCACGGGGTGTTTGCGCCTAACAGCAAATACCGGCTACAGATTGCGCCATCCAAACGCGGCAAGGGCCGCAAGCGGAGCACAGAGGGCGAAGGGCAATGCCGATCACCGGCAGAGCGCCGGGCATCGATGAGCTGGGCCCAGCGATTGAAGCGGGTGTTCAATATCGACATCGAAACCTGCTCCATGTGTGGCGGTGTGCTCAAAGTCATCGCCTGTATCGAAGACCCCCTGGTCATCGACAAGATACTCACCCACCTGGATAACAAGACCGCATTGGCTGAACCGGTGGTGTTGCCGCCAAGCCGGGGGCCACCGCAAAGCAATCTGTTCGACTGATTCGCCGTACAAATCCTCCCCGATTCAAGAAACTGCAGCCATTGCGCTCGCAGTAAGGCCTCGGCTTGTTTGCCGGCGGGAAACCCGTTTTCTTGCTGGGAAAAATCTCGACAGAAAGCGGAATTTGCCGAGATTGCGTGGCTCAAAAGGCGTTCCATGA
>JAAEUI010000602.1 GCA_024227475.1 Paracoccaceae bacterium
CCAAATAACGCCGCAATGCTTCCGGCGGATCCGCAAACAGCGTCTCTGTATCAACCGGCGCATTGGCCACACTGTCAGCTATTAGTACCGTCTGATCGGTGATGTATTGCGCGTCTTCGGGCTGGTGCGTGACCATCAGCAGCGTGGCGTGGGTGCTGTCGACGATCTCTGCCACCAAATCCAGCATTTCGTGTTTCAGCGCCGGGCCCAGGGCCGCAAAGGGCTCATCCAGCAGTAGCACCGGTTTTTGCCGCAGCAATGCGCGTGCTATGGCAACGCGCTGTTGCTGGCCACCTGAGAGTTCTGCTGGGCGCTTGGTTCCCTGACTTGAAAGACTCACCCGCTCGAGCGCGTTCTCGACCACCTGCTTTTGCCCGGCGCTGAGTTTCAGATCGGGCCGCAGGCCAAGGCCAATATTCTGCGCTACCGTCAGATGGGGAAACAGGTTGTGATCCTGAAACAAGAGCGAGAAGGGGCGTTTAGCGGGAGGGACGGGCGCCAGGTTGGTCAGATTGTACAGGATACGCCCCGAATCCAACTCCTTGAACCCGGCGAGCGCGTTCAGGATAGTGCTTTTGCCACCACCAGATGGGCCGAGCAGAGCAATCTTGTGGCCCTCTTCGATCTGGAAATCTGCGGTAAGTTCGAATGTGCCGGAACGTAAGTGGACGTTATCGAATGTGATGGTCAAGGCGGCCCCCCCTATCAAACGCCCAAAACAGGGCCAGGCTGGCAGCGACAAGCAACAGTGCCACCCCGCCAGCAGCACCGGTCTGATAGGCGGCCATCAGGCGATACATCGTCAGCGGCAAGGTTGCCAGATCAGGCGGAGCAAAAAGTGCGATAACCCCAAGGTCGCCCATCGACAGGGCAGCGGACAGTCCGGCGGCAAATCCGACCGGGCGTTTCAGGCGCGGCCAGATGGCGAGGCGGAACAGGGTCCAGCGCTGCATGCCAAGCGAACTGCCCAAGCGGCCGTAGAAATGCTCGGTGCGCTGCATTTCGGGCAGGATGATCCTGAGGGCAAAGGGCAGCGACATGACGGCGTTGACAACCATAGTGATCGGCAGGGCCCAGACGAAAGGATCGACATAGGGGTTCAGGAAGATGAACAGCCCGGTTCCGATGACAAATGGAGAGGCCGCAAGCGACAGGAAGCCGATGATTTCCATGAACTGCGAGGTGCGTTTGCGGCGGCGCGACAGGCCGATGATCAGCGCCGAGAGCGCGAGTGACAGCGTTGTGGCAAGGAGCGCGGAGGCGATTGCGATAAGGACGGAGTTCACCAGAGACGGCCAGACCTGCGATGGCAAGGACAGCAGATTGGGCGCGCCCTTGATTATGATCGAAATCAGCGGGGTGAACAGGAACAGGGCCACCAGCAGCAAGAGGATTTGGTCCTGCACGACCAGTGCGTGTTCCCGGCCATCCCAGCGTCGGGGCGGGCGGCCCATGCCGATGGCAAAACTTTGCGGCGTTGCGATCCAGAGGGTGGCTATGGCCGTGACTGTGCAGAGGCCGAACTGGATCATCGCGAGCACGGCGGCTTTGGACAGGTCGAAATCAAAGCGCAGAGCCTGATAGATGGCCAGCTCGACGGTTGTGGCCCTGGGGCCGCCGCCCAGTGCAAGGGCGACGGCAAAGCTGGTGATGCACAAAAGGAAAATTAGCAGGAAAGCGCCAGGGACAACTGCACGCAGCATCGGCCATTCGAGCTGGCGGGAAACGTCCCCGGTGCGCATGCCAAGCTGAGCGGCGAGGCGGAAGTGTTCCAGCGGGATCGCCAGCCAGCCCTGCAGGATCAGCCGGGTGGCTAGCGGCAGGTTGAAAAAGACATGCGCCAGAACGACGCCGGAATACCCGTAGATGTTCAGTGGTTCCCCGCCAAAAGCGCCGAAAACGGCGCTGACATAGCCGGTGCGGCCCCAGACCGCGATGATACCCAGCACGGCGACAATACCGGGCAGGATGAAGGGAGCACCGAGCAGAGACACCAGCAACTGGCGCCCCGGAAAGCGGCGGCGTGCGAGGGCACGGGCGGTGGGGATGCCGATGGCGACGCTGATTGCGGCGGAGACCAGGGCCTGCAGGATGGTGAAGCGGATCGCCGCCCAATCTGCGGGGCCGAGGCCCTGCTGGAACGTCGCCTTGGACCAAACGGCAAGAACCGTCCCCAGCGTCAGCAGAAGGAGGAGCGCAAGCGCCCCACCCCCCGCAAAGACGCGGGTGAGGCTTAGCGGCTGAGCGCGGTCAGCCATTCCTGGAGTGCCTCATCTTTGATCTTTTCCGCGTCCTTAGCAGAAACGATCAGGCTGTCGGTCGGGGTGATCAGGGTTTCAAATCCTTTTGGCAGGCCTTCCAGCGGAAACACCGCCGGATACATCCAGTTGGTGGTTGGAATAATAGACTGGAAAGCGGATGAGGTCATGAAGGACAGGAATTGATCGGCGAGTTCCGGCTGGTCGCTCGACGCGGTTTTGGCGGCTACCTCGATTTGCATGTAATGGCCCTCGTCAAAGGAGGCAGCCGCCTTGCTGTCGTCTTCTTCTGCGATCAGGTGATAGGCGGGTGAAGTGGTGTAACTGAGCACCATGTCCGCCTCGCCTTCCAGAAACATGCCATAGGCCTCTGACCAGCCTTTGGTCACAGTCAGGATGTGGGGGGACAGACCGGTCCAGATGCTTTCCGCCTCGTCGCCATACGCGGTTTTGATCCACAACAGCAGGCCAAGGCCGGGTGTTGAGCTGCGTGGGTCCTGAATGACGATTTTCAGGTTCTTGGGCGCGTCGATAAGGGAGGTAAAGCTGGTTGGCGCGTCGGTCAGTCTGGTCTTGTCATAGACAAAGGCAAAGTAACCCCAGTCGTAGGGCAGGAAGATGTCGTCGGTCCATTCAACGGGGACATCAAGGCTGACCGCGCCAATCGAATAAGGCGCAAACAGGCCGGTCGCCCTGGCGCGTTCGGTCAGGTTGGTGTCAAGGCCGAGCACGATGTCTGCCTCAGAGCGCGCGCCTTCAAGCTGCATGCGGGACAGAAGTGCGGCGCCGTCGCCGGCCCCGACGAGATTGAGGTCGCAGTTGCAGGTTTGTTCAAAGGCCTTTTCAACCGCCGGGCCGGGGCCCCAGTCGGAAACGAAGCTGTCGTAGGTGTAAACAGTCAAAACGGGCTTTTCCTGGGCCAGCCCTGCAGAAGCAAGAATGGTCAGGCCCGTAGCGAGAAGGAGGTTTTTCATATGTCATATCCTATGTGCTACAGGCGGGTGGCAGGATTGGGATATGAAACCGCACCTTCCCTCCGCCGGTATGATCCGGTTCAGGTTCAACGGGTTCGTGCGACGCACATCTCAGCCGTACTGGCCCCCCGAGGTGGGGCGGACAATAGGGGCGATTTCTGTGAATGCCAAGTGATTCCCGCTTGACGTTTTGTGGTTCTGGGCGCTGTTAGGCGGGGTAATCAGCCGCGAGAGTAAATCATCATGACAACCCAGGCCAACACCCCTTTGCGTGGAATCGGATTTGGGGCCGTGGCGTTTGGCTTCTTTTCGTTGCACGACGTGGGGATCAAGGCACTGGGCGCGCATTATTCGGTGTTCCAGATCCTGTTCTTTTCCGCGCTGTTTGCCTTTCTGCCAATGTCTATCGCAGTGATGGCAGACCGCGAGGTTGGCAATTTCCGGCCACATCACCCCTGGCTACTGGGCCTGCGCACATTTGCCCAGGTGACGGGAATGTCGGGGGTTTATTACGCTTTTACGGTGCTGCCGCTCGCCGAAGTCTATGCCATCATTTTTGCGGCACCCCTGATCATCACGGTCCTGTCGGTGCCGGTTCTGGGAGAGACCGTGCGATTTCAGAGGTGGGTTGCCGTGGTGGTCGGGCTTGTTGGTGTCTTGGTTGTTCTCAGGCCGGGTACTTCAGCGATTACGCTTGGCCATATCTGCGCAATGTATGGGTCTCTCACGATTGCGACGTCTGCCGTGATTGTAAGGCGTATCGGCAAAGACGAGCGTAGTGCCGTTCTGATCCTGATCCCGATGGTGTCGATCATCTGTTTTACCGGAGCGCTTTTGCCGGGGCGCTATGTCCCCGTGGAGCTCAGTCATCTGTGGTTTATGGCGCTGGTCGGGTTTCTGGCTGTGGCGGCACAACTTGGAATCATTTCGGCATTTCGCGCTGCTAACGCCGCGGTGGTTGCACCGCTGCAATACACGCAAATCATCTGGGCGGTGGTTTTCGGGACGTTGTTCTTCAACGAGACGCCGGATGTCTGGGTGGTGGTGGGCACTACGATCGTCATAGCAAGCGGTGTTTTTGTCGTGTTTCGCGAGACCCGGCCGAGTGTTTCGGACAACACTCCTGTGTTGCGCACAGGCAACCAACGTTCTGATGCAATGCCCTCGCCACGGCCGGGGCACTTGCTGGGCGAAGAATAATCCTTTCAGTGGTTCGGCAGTTGTTTTGGAGCGTTTTGCATGACTTCGGAACCACAGAATTTGTGCAAAATCGCAACTACGGAGCAGATTGCACCCAGCACAATGCACTTAATCTGTTTCAGATTAGGCACATTGTGCTTTAAGCAACACTCCAAAGGAGTTTTCGTCATGTCCGTCAACACGTTCGGCCGTTTGTTCTGCGTCACCACCTGGGGTGAGAGCCACGGGCCTGCTTTGGGCGCGACCGTTGACGGCTGCCCGCCGAATGTGCCGCTGACGGCAGATATGCTGCAACACTGGCTGGATTTGCGCAAACCCGGGCAGAGCAAATACACCACCCAGCGGAGCGAGGCGGATGAGGTGGAAATCCTGTCCGGTGTGTTTGAAGGGAAGACCACTGGCACGCCGATCTAGCTGATGATCCGCAACACCGATCAGCGCTCCAGGGATTACTCTGAGATCATGGAGAAATTCCGGCCCGGCCATGCCGATATCACCTATTGGCAGAAATACGGTATCCGGGACTATCGCGGTGGCGGGCGCTCTTCGGCGCGGGAAACCGCGGCGCGGGTTGCAGCTGGCGGTGTGGCGCGTGAAGCGCTGAAGGCGCTGGTGCCGGAGCTCGAGATCAAGGGCTGCATGGTTCAGATGGGCCCTGAGAAGATCAACCGGCAGAATTGGGACTGGAACCAGATTGATCAAAACCCGTTCTGGACGCCGGATGGGGAGGCTGCAAAAAGCTGGGCAACAAAGCTGGACCGCCTGCGCAAGTCGGGCAACAGCGTCGGCGCCGTAGTGGAAGTTGTGGCACGGGGTGTGCCCGCTGGGCTGGGAGCCCCGGTTTATGGGAAACTCGATACCGATCTGGCGACGGCGATGATGTCGATCAACGCTGTGAAAGGGGTTGAGATTGGCGAAGGCATGGCGGCGGCAGAACTGACCGGTGAAGACAATGCTGATGAGATCACCATGGGCCCGGACGGGCCGGTGTATTCGTCCAACCACGCCGGGGGCATTTTGGGGGGGATTTCCACCGGGCAGGATGTGGTGTGCCGGTTCGCAGTGAAACCGACCTCCTCAATCCTGAAGCCGCGCAAGACCATCACCAAGGCCGGCGAAGAGACCGAGATCATCACCAAAGGTCGGCATGACCCCTGTGTGGGTATCCGGGCGGTCCCGGTTGGCGAGGCGATGATGGCCTGTGTGCTGCTGGATCACCTATTGCTGCACCGGGGGCAGATTGGCGAAAACCAGGGCGAGATTGGTTAAGTTTTCACCCGCGCCAGCTGAACTGCCAGAATGCCTGCCATGACGATGGCAACGCCGACGATGTCGCTCAGCGTCAGTTGTTCACTTAATACAACCGCGGCGACTGCCACCCCCAGAAACGGATTGAGGAAGTGGAAGGCGGCGGCTTTGGTTGCGCCGATGCGGTTGACCAGCAGGAACCAGATCACGGTAGCGATGATGCCGGGGAAAATGATGGTATAGGCCAAGGCGGAGACAACCAGCGGCGACCAGTCGACAGCCCAGGTTTCGAAGTAGATTGCAGGGCCGATCAGAGCGCCGCTGCCGACCAGCATTTGCAGGCCCACAACCATCAGCAGGTTTTCACCGGTTGTAGCGGAACGTACGGTAAGCGTGGCAACGGCGAGGGCAACGGCACCAAGAATGCACAGGGTGACGCCAAAAGTATCTACGCCCTGTGACAGGCGAATGCCCATGATTAAGGCGACGCCGACAAACCCGGTGATGAGGCCCACAATACCGAGCGCGGAGAGCCGCTCTTTCAGAACGACCAGCGAAAGAGCGGCAACCAGCAACGGCAGGGTGCTGGCGATGATAGAGGCAAGCGAGGCCTGAACCGTTTGCATGGCCACGAAGTTGAAGCCCAGATACATGCCGTTCTGGCAGATACCGAAAATAAAAACCGCACGCCATTGCCTGCGGGTCAGCCGGATGCGCTGCCCTAAAAGATATGCCAGTGCCATAGCCAGAGAACCGGCTATCAGGAAGCGCAGCGAAGAAATATATAAGGCCGGAGCTGCCTGAACGATGATCCGGGCCGAAGTGAAGGCGCTGCTCCACATCAGGGCAAATGCCAGACCCATTAAAGCTGCGCGGAAATCCATCACGGTACCCAAAAGAGAAAAGGCCGCTTACGGCGGCCCTTTCATCAATTCAGAATTAAACGGCGTGATCAAGCGTTGATAACGTCTTTCAGCGCTTTTGCGATGGTCACCTTGGCAACGCGATCAGCAGCCTTCTGCATGGTTTCGCCGGTAGCCGGGTTGCGGACGGTCCGTTCCGGGCGTGCGCGGCAAGCGAATTTGCCGAGGCCGGGCAACGTAACAGCGCCACCGGCTGCAACTTCTTTGGTGATCAAATCGGTCAAAGCGGCGAGAAACTCGTTGGCGGTTTTTTTGTCTGATCCGGTCGATTCTGCCAAAGCGGAAACGAGCTGGGACTTTGTCATAGGCTTTTGAGACATTATACTGCTCCTTGTTGAAACAAACGATCCCTTGTTAGGGCTCAAAGGTCAGTTAACAAGATATTGCGGTGCAACACAACTATTGAGAGGCCTAAAAACCCATGAAAATTGGGGTTTTTGGGCCTTTTCAGCAGAAAAATGTCACAGGAAGGCGGTTTCGTCGAAACTGCGCAATTTCCGCGAATGCAGGCGTTCAAGCGGCATGTCGCGCAAATGCTCCATCGCACGGATGCCGATCAGCAGGTGGCGTGATACCTGAGTCTTGTAAAAATCAGACGCCATACCCGCCAATTTCAACTCACCATGCAGCGGTTTGTCGGACACGCACAGCAGGGTTCCATAGGGCACGCGGAAGCGAAATCCGTTGGCGGCGATGGTGGCGCTCTCCATGTCGAGCGCAATGGCGCGGGACTGGCTGAGGCGCTGAACCGGGCCAGAATGTTCGCGCAATTCCCAGTTGCGGTTGTCGATTGTGGCCACGGTTCCGGTCCGCATAATCCGCTTCAGGCCATAGCCCGACAGATTGGTCACCTCGGCAACCGCCTGTTCCAGTGCTATCTGGATTTCTGCCAGTGGCGGCACCGGAACCCAGACCGGAAGGTCGGCATCCAAAACATGGTCTTCGCGCACATAAGCGTGGGCGAGGACAAAATCGCCCAGGTTCTGGCGGCCCCGCAGCCCGGCACAATGGCCTAGCATCAGCCAGGCATGCGGGCGCAGTACGGCTATATGATCGGTGGCGGTTTTCGCGTTGGAGGGGCCAACACCGATATTGACCAGCGTAATGCCGGAGCCGTCCGGGCGGGTCAGATGGTAGGCGGGCATTTGAGGCATTTTGGCGGGTTCGCGGATTGTGTCACTGCCGTCAGTTGTCACTTCGTTGCCCGGAGAAACCAGGCTGGTGTATTCCCCGTTTCCCGAGTTGATATGCTCAAGCCCGTAGCGGATGAATTCATCGACATAGAACTGATAGTTGGTGAACAGAATATGGTTCTGGAAATGCTCGGGCGCGGTGGCCGTGTAATGCGAAAGACGCGCCAGCGAATAATCAATACGCTGCGCGGTGAAGGGGGCCAGTGGGCGAATGCCGTCGACCTCAAACTCGGCATCACCATTCACAATGTCATCGTTGGTTGTGCGCAGGTCCGGCACATCGAAAATGTCACGCAGTGGGCGGTCGAATTCGTCCGGAACCGCGCCAGAGGACTGGTGTCCTTCGTTCACGGCAAAATGCAGCGGCATGGGAATATCGGAGACACCAACTGAAACCGGTACATTGTGATTTTCCAGCAGCAGGGTGATTTGCTGGAGCAGGTAATTGCGGAACAGATCCGGCTGGGTCAGCGTTGTTGCATAGGTTCCGGGCTCCGGCACATGGCCAAACGACAGCCGGGTGTCGATCTGGCTGTAGGTCGAGGTTGTGATGCTGAGTTCCGGATAATAGGCGCGGTAGTGGCCTTCTGGCTTCTTCCCATTCTGGTACTGGACAAAATGGTTGCTCAGAAACTGGATCGACCGGTCATAGATTTCTTCAATAGCGGTCACTGCCTCGGCGGCATCATTGAAGGATCTGGTTTTGAGCGGGTCCGGCTCGATCAGGTTGGTCAGGATTGGGGTTGCGTGCAGCATTGTTATTCCACCAGCAATTCGGTCATTTCAAACTTGGTGACATCCACCAGCCCGAGATCGGATATCCGCAAATCGGGGATCACCACAAGGGCGAGGAGGGAATGTTGCATGAAGCCGTTGTTAAGGGTGGAGCCGCAGGCGGCCATGGCGGCAACCATCTGGTCAGCGTCTTTGGCAACCTCGGCGGCAGGAGCGTCTGACATCAGCCCGGCGATTGGCAGGCGCACAAGTGCAATCTCCTCGCCATCCTTGAACACACAGACACCACCGCCGACTTCTCCGAGCCGGTTGGCCGCCTTGGCCATGTCGTCCTGATCGGTGCCGATGACGATCATGTGGTGGCTGTCGTGGGCGACGGTCGAGGCAACGGCGCAGTTTTCGGTGTAGCCAAAGCCACTGACAAACCCGTTGGTGACGTCCCCGGTTGCCCGGTGCCTTTCGACCAGCGCGATGCGGCAAACGTCGTTGTCCAGATCGGTTTGAACCTGGCTCTCAGCTACCGCAAGCTGCGCTGTCAACGCTTTGGTCGGAGCCTGGTTTTCCACCACACCGATAACCCGGGCGGACACGGTGTTGGCTCCTGGTGGTGCGGCAACGGCGAAGTCACTGGCCTGAAGTTCCTTGCCCAAATGCACGGTCTGACGCGCGGTTTCTGGCCAAGTGTAGTCAACTGCCGGCAGGGTGTTCGCATTGTTTTCAGCCAGCACCACTCCACGCCCGATCACAGTTTCAATCGGCAGGTTGCGCAGATCGCTGGTCAGGATGACATCAGCGCGCCGGCCCGGTGTGATTGAACCCAGTTCCCGTTCAAGGCCAAAGTGGGTGGCGGTGTTGATCGTGGCCATTTGCAACGCAATCAGCGGGTCACAGCCGCAGTCTATCGCGTGGCGGACAACCCGGTTCATGTGGCCGTCGTTTACCAGCGTGCCGGAATGGCAATCATCGGTGCAAAGGATGAAGTTGCGCGGATCCAGGCCCTTTTCTGTCACGGCAGTGATCTGGGTTTCAACGTCATACCAGGCCGACCCAAGCCGCATCATAGAACGCATGCCCTGGCGGACCCGGGCAATGGCGTCGGCCTCGCAGGTGCCTTCGTGATCGTCCGCCGGGCCGCCTGCTGCATAGGCGTGAAACGCCGGGCCGAGGTCCGGCGAGGCATAATGGCCGCCCACGGTTTTTCCAGCCCGCTGGGTTGCCGCGATTTCGCCCAGCATGTTGGCGTCGCGGTTGATCACGCCGGGGAAATTCATCATTTCACCCAGCCCGATGATGTTGGCCCACCCCATGGCTTCGGTAACCTCTGCCGGGCCCAGTTCCATACCGGTGGTCTCCAATCCCGGAGCGGATGGAGCACAAGAAGGCATCTGCACAAAGATGTTGATGCGTTGCGCCAGCGCTTCGTCGTGCATTTCGCGCACGCCGGCCAGACCCAGCACATTTGCCACTTCATGCGGGTCGACAAACATTGAGGTTGTTCCATGAGGAATAACCGCCTCGGCGAAACGGCTGACGGTGAGCATCCCGCTTTCGATGTGCATGTGTCCGTCACACAGGCCGGGGGTGATAAACCGGCCATCCGCTTCGATAATATTGGTGTTATCACCGATGCAATGGCTGGCATCCGGGCCGCAATAAGCGAAGCGGCCGGATTTGATTGCAATGTCGTGGTTTTTCAGGACTTCGCGGCTGTGGACGTTCACCCAGGCACCGTTGCGGATCACCATGTCAGCAGGCGCACGACCGGCGGCGACGTCAATAAGTTCGGCGGCTACATCGGGCCAGCCTGGGAAGGACTGAGGAGTTTGTGATTTCATGGCCTAGTCTTTCACGAGGCCAGAGAGACTTTCAAGCGGAAACTGACAATGTGAGCAAAAGGGCGAATTCCCTCAGCTTCTTTCAACAGCAATCGCCGTTGCCTCGCCGCCGCCGATGCAGATCGCTGCAACCCCGCGCTTGCCGCCGGTTTGTTCCAGCGCGTTCAGCAGAGTGACGATGATCCGTGCGCCGGAGGCGCCGATGGGGTGCCCAAGGGCGCAGGCACCGCCGTAGATGTTCACCTTGTCATGGGGGATTTGCAGGTCGTGCATAAGGGCCATGGGGACAACAGCAAAGGCTTCGTTGACCTCCCAGATATCGACGTCGTCAGTGGACCAGTTGAGCTGCTCCAACAGGTTTCTGGTAGCTTGAACCGGGGCGGTTGTGAACCAGCCAGGTTCCTGCGCGAATGTGGTATAACCTCTGATCACCGCTCGAACCGGCAAGTTTTTTTCTGACGCGTTATTAGACCTTGTGAGCACCAACGCCGCCGCCCCGTCGGAAATGGAGGAGGCGTTGGCTGCCGTCACCGTGCCCTCCGGACGGAAGGCAGGTTTGAGGTGCGGGATTTTTTCCGGGCGGGCGTTGCCGGGCTGTTCATCAACCTCCACAGTAGTTTGGCCTTTGCGGGATTTGACGATTACCGGGCCGATCTCATTGGTCAGCGCGCCTGATTCCTGGGCAGAAAGCGCCCGTCTCAGCGAGGTCAGTGCGTAGTCGTCCTGGGCTTCTCGGGTGAATTGATAAGCTTGGGCGCAGTCTTCGGCAAAGGTGCCCATCAACCGGCCTTTGTCATAGGCATCCTCCAGTCCGTCAAGAAACATGTGATCGACAACCTGACCATGCCCCAGCCGCGCTCCCTGGCGCATTTTGGGCAGCATGTAGGGTGCGTTGGTCATGCTTTCCATCCCGCCTGCAACCATGATACCGGCCCGGCCCAGACGCAGCTGATCGCAGGCCATCATCACGGTCTGCATGCCCGAACCGCACATCTTGTTAATCGTGGTTGCCGGAACTTCCTTGCCCAACCCGGCGGCAAACCCGGCCTGACGCGCCGGGGCCTGGCCCTGACCTGCGGGCAGGACACAACCCATCAGCAGTTCGTCAACGTCGCTGGCCGGGATACCTGCTTTCGAAAGGGCAGCGCCAATTGCCGCGCCACCCAGTTCGGGTGCGGATTTTGCCGACAGGCTCCCGCCAAGGCCACCCATGGGAGTGCGCGCAGCACCAATGATTGCGATTTGATCCGGCATTTGGGCCTCCATTAAATGAACAACTGTTTATTTAATGGTATATCCGGCGCTGTCAAATATTGCAATTGCCGGTGTGGGTACTGCCTTTACTGCTGAACACTGGCGCAATGGGCCGGAAGCGGCGGCTCGACGACGGTGCAAAGCAGGGCCCGGATACGGTCCGAGCGCTGCATGCGAGCGAGTACCTCTGTTTCAGGCAACGTCTGATCCGGGCCTGTATCGATCGAAATACCAGCGGAAATTCTTTGCAACAGAGGCTTGCCACCAAATCCACTGTCAGAAAGCACCGACAGCAGGGATTTGTTTTCACCTGCCTTTGATGGCCCCATTGCCGCGCCAATCTGCCTTTTTAGCGCCACCGGGGCCAGTTGAAATTCTGTCAGCAAAGACGATTCGCTCCACGGCACCTGCTGGCCTTGCGAATTCACCACAACATCGCGCCGCACGCGGCGAAGAACCGTTTCGATATCGGTTCCCGGCGTTTCTAGATGATCAAGCAAGGCCCCGGTGTAGGGGCTGTGGGGGCCGGTTCCGTCAAAGGCGGTGTGCCCGGGCGTTGTGGCAAAGCTGATGAGTGTGCCCACGCGGGGCCGGCTGGGCAGGCCCAGGGGCTGACCGAACAGATCGCCAACCGGTTTGGATTGCGACTGCAATGGGTTGTCGCGGCAAGCGTCAACAAAAATTAGATTGGTGCGCAGATCCGAACTGAGACTATTTGTCAGACTGGCCAGATCCACCGCCTCGCGCATGTCATAAAGATCCGCTCTGCCGAAATCGATCGGGAAAAGGTAGCTGCGGCCAGCCAGAGTGGCCCCGTGCCCGGCGAAATACAGCAGTGACGTATCTGCATCTGCGGCGCGGGTCTGAAAAAAAGTTATGGCTTTGCGAAAATGGCCCAGATCCAGATCGGTTGTCAGAAAAACAGTGAACCCCAGCGCCGACAGGCTTTGGGCGATGGCTTCGGCATCGTTGACGGCATTGGTCAGCGGTTCCAGTTGTTCATAGTCACTGTTGCCAATAACCAGAGCAACCCGGCGCTCTGAAGCATTGGTGAAGGTCGCGGTGCTGATACAGGCGATCAATGTGAAAACAACCAGGCGCAGCGCTGAGCTTGGTCGATAACTCCTCATCTAACACCCGTCGAGGCTTTCTTTGGTGGCAAATTCGACGCGCCGGTTAAGCGCGTCGTCGCCTTTTATGTCGGGCAGTGGTCTGGTCTCGCCTGCGGCCTCGGTTGAAACGCGGCTGGCTGGAATTTCCTTGTTTTTCTGAAGGTATGCAACAACCGTTTTGGCGCGCTGCTCGGACAATTTCAGATTGTAACCTGCGTCCCCCACAGTGTCCGTGTGGCCGATGACTTTCAGACATGCCGTGGCCATCGCCTGCACTTTAAGCACATCTGACAACCGGTTCAGGTGTTCCTGAAACTGTGGTTCGAGCTTCGCTGAGTCAAAAGCGAACTGGACAAAATAACCGTTTTCGGATTTCGCCGCGCCGCGGTGGTTATGCTGTGATGTGGCATCTGTTCGGGTCGGGCGTGCTGGTGACGCAGCTGCGACACGGACAGTTGGTGCGATCGGTTGCTGGCTGGTGCTGTCATTGCTGGCCTGAGAATTGCCCGCCGACTTCAGAGCATCGTCAATCCGCAGTACAATGCCGCGTGCCCGGCCGTTCGCATAAAAACCGCAGGTGCCGCTGGTTTGTGGTGAAAGGGCATGATGGATTGCACAATTATCGGCATCCAGTGGCAATTCAACCACTGACTGGCCCAGTGAAAAGCCCGTAGCACCAAAGAAAACCGCCCCGACACAACAGGCCTGAAAAGCTAACCGCATTGTAATTACCTCCGTTCAGCGCACGCTAAGAAAAGAAGTTGAAGATATCGTTAGCCCCGCTGCGTGCAAAAACTCTGCTGACAACATTTTGGTAGGGAAATTGTGAAAGGACGAGTGGAGTAGGATTTTCCGGATGCGGGTATGAACAGGTCTCCTTCGCACGAAATAGTCGCCGGTCGCATGGTGTGGCTGGATTGTCTGCGGTTGATTGCCGGGGTCTCGATTGTCGGCCTGCATGCGTCGTCGGATATCAACGGTCAACCATTTCCGGACTTCGAAATTTCGCAACGGGTCGGGCCCGTGCTGTTCCGGGCCGTCATCTATGTTGCCCGAACCGAATTGTTCCTGATGATATCACTGTTTTTGCTGTGCATGTCGCTGGATCGCAGGCCAAGGGGCTATGGTGAAACAATCGCCGAACAGGCGCGCAGGTTGTTAGTTCCGTTTCTGTTTTGGGCTGTGTTCTATGCTTTTTATCGTTTGATTAAAGCAAGTTACTTTGGTTATGACGCGATGATCTGGGCGGAACTGGCCGCCTCCTGGCAATGGGCGCGTTACCTGTTGTTGGGCAGTGTGCAATACCATATGCACTTTCTGCCGACGCTGTTTGGCTTGGTTCTGTTGTTTCCACTCTACAGGTTTGCGGTGCGCAATCCCTGGCTGGGTCTCCTGGTGTTTTTGTGCCTGTTCACCAAGCGGGAGGCTGACGTTTGGATGTGGGCCAACCTGCAGGACATGCCCGGATTCCCCTATCTTGTGCGGGCAGTGAAAATCCTAACCTACACCGGATATGGCATGGTGGCGGGCAGCTTTTACGGTCTGATCAAACAGGGGATCGGCCACCGCCGTCTTTCAGACTGGTTGTTTTTTGCGATTGCTTCGGGTGCTCTGCTTTTTGGACTCAAATTGATCTATTCTTACAAGGTCATTTATGCAGGCAACTGGCAGTACAATTACACGCCGGCTTACTGGGCCGATTTCCTGATGCCTGTTGTTCTGTTCCTTGCGTGCATGGCCGCTGCTTTGCGCCGCTGGCCCCAGGTTATCACCCGACTGGCCCCTTTCAGCTTTGGTATTTACCTGGTGCATCCGGTTTTTCTTGACGGCTTTGAAATCCTGATGTGGGAGCAGGGTTTCAGCCCGCTGGCCTATGTGCTCATCAAATTCACCGGAGCCGCAGTTCTGACCAGCGGCGCGGTGCTCCTGTTATCCAAAAGCAGACTGCTGGGCTGGACGGTGGGCTTGCGGCCTTTACCGAATATCAACCGTCTTGTCCGAGGCATGTCATGAAACAGTCCCAAATCCATTTGAGGAGAGAGTAATGGAATTCGAAACAGAAAATCACAACGAAGTGCTGATTGTGAGGCTGCTGGAGCCGCGGCTGGATGCGGCACTGTCGGTGCGGTTCAAGGAAGCAATGCGAGAGGTGGCGGATGAAAGCACCGAAGAGATCGTGTTGGACCTGGCCAATGTTACGTTCATGGATTCGTCTGGCCTGGGTGCCGTCGTGGCGGTGATGAAACACATGGGGCGGGAGCGGGTTTTCAAAATTGCCAGCCTTACACCGGCAGTGGACAAAGTGTTCAAACTCACCCGGATGGACAGCGTTTTTCAGATATTGGAGTCCGCGCAGGATGCCATTGAAGGAGGTCTGCAGGAAGCGGGATGACGGAGAAGCTGGCAGCACCTGATGTTAAGGCCAACGGCGGGGATGAAACGCTTGTCCTGAACCGGATAATCAAGAGCTGCCAGTCTACGGTTGGCGATTTGGTTTCTGAGCTGGATGGCAAGCTGCGAACCCGAGGGTTTGCCAGCGATCAGGTGGGCGACTCCTGCGTTATCCTGGCAGAAGCGCTAAATAACGTGATCGAGCACGGGTACCAGCTTGAAAAGGATGGCGATATTGCAATCAACCTGTCGGCAACCAAAGAATGCCTGCAAATACTGATCCGGGACCGTGGCCCGAGCTATCGGGTTCCTGAAGCGAAAACGTTCACCGAACCTGCCACGGATGACCTTGAACAATTGCCCGAGGGCGGATTCGGCTGGGGCCTGATTCACACGCTTTCCGACAAGGTGGAATTGCGGCGCAAGAACGACAGCAATTATTTGAAAATAAACAAATTTTATCAAATGTAGTCAACTTGAAAATAACCAACAATTTTATCTATCAAAGCACCTGCAGAAGCGTGCAATTATCCATTAATTTACACTGTCACCGTAGTTTTTCCAAGCCCGACCGGGAGATCCATCCGGATCGGAAAAGGGGACCAAAAAGGCCAAAGCATGAGCGGTACCGTCGGAAAAACAACCTTCTTTGTCATTGTCGCTTTTGTGACTCTCTCATCTCTGACAGCGGTTGTATTGCTTGGCGGCGCAGTTGGTGAAACTATACAGAAAAACCGAAAAGAGGCTGCGCTGGCAGCCGAGTTTGAAAGGAGCTCGAACGCGGCAACACTGACCTTTGAAAAAGCTAGGGTAACTGGTGGTAACCCGGCATCACAGGAGTTGGTTAAAGTTGCAAACAACGCCGATGATGGTTTGGGCTTTGGCAAGCTTCTCTATGATTCGACTCTAAACCGGGAGGATACGGCAGATCTGCCAAACTTGCTTCGCGGCGAGTTGTCGATTGCCACGACGTCGTCAGAACTCGGATTTGAGCAACGCGAGATTCCGCCGCGCCTGTGTGACATGCCGGAAGATTATTTTGACAAGCTGGCGAGCCTGGAAGAAGACCGCATCGCCGGGTATTCTGACAACAATTCCTACGTGCGCCGTTACAAACCCCGCCGCGGGTTTCTGAACGACCGGGAGCTGCGCGCGGCCAAAATCGCCTGGGGATATTTTGCCCAGTTCACCCAAGAAACCACCGGTCTGGCGAATTCTGTTGGGGCCTACCCATCCACCACGCTGTGGGATACTGCGTCCTACATCAGCGGGCTGGTGGCAGCCTATGAATTGTGTCTGATCGAAAAACCTGAATTTGACCGGCGGATTCTCAAACTCCTGACCACATTTCGGACGTTGAAGTTGTTTCGCCGCGAACTGCCAAACAAGGTTTACCACACCAAGACTGGAGAGCAGGTCGATTATACCAACAAGCCAGGCGAGATCGGCTATTCGGCGCTCGATATCGGGCGTTTTCTGGTCTGGATGCGGATATGCCGGAACCGCTATCCCTATCTCGCCAACACCATCGACAGCATGTTGCTCAAGTGGGATTTTTCGAAGGTCATAGACGAAGAAGGTGTGATGTTTGGCGCTGCCGTTGATAAGGAAACCAAGGAGACGGTTTACGCCCAGGAGGGCCGGTTGGGGTATGAGGAGTACGCCGCTAAAGCGTTTCCAGCGAACGTAGAGTCAAAGGGGATTCCCTTTTCGGGCATTTTGTGATTCATCCTTTATAGGAGGATTGCTTCATGCCCAAACCACTATCTTCAGACATCCGCCATCGCTTTCAAC
>JAAEUI010000603.1 GCA_024227475.1 Paracoccaceae bacterium
CCGGGAAGCATTCATGGCGACACACATTCGCAAGATGCAGGCACGCTTTCCGGACGGTCCGCTGCTTGTTGTCACGGGTGGATTCCATAGTTACGCTCTATTTGCCCGCCTTCAGGGATTCCAATGGATCGGAACCAGTGCTCGGGATGAGACCGGCAGTGAAGAGCAAATAAGGGCGGGCGGGATTGCGCTCACGCCCTATTCCTATGAACGTCTGGATGCCCTGAAAGGCTATAATGCCGGAATGCCGGGGCCGGGATTTTATCATGAGACCTGGATGTACCGGGAAAGCGCAATTGAAGCGAAGGAACCGGCTTATCGCCGGATTCTGGGAAAAGTTGCGGCGGCGGTTCGAAAACACGGACAGATCGCGAGTACCGCGGACTTGATCGCGGTGGAAACGACCGCCCGTGGACTGGCCGCGCTGCGAGGACAGGAAATCGTCTGGCGGCGTGAACTGATTGATGGTATCATCGGGGCGTTGGTGAAAGAGGAATTGTCGTTAGGGCTGGAGCATCCTTTTCTCGCGGCGGTGCATGAGGTCTTGCGCGGCGACGAACGCGGCCGGCTGGCTGAAGGAACCCGGCTTCCGCCGCTTGTTGAAGATATTTATGCGCGTTTGGAAAGCCATCATCTCAAACCGGAACGACAAGAAAAGGCGCTTACGCTGGAATTGGCGCAAGCCGATGCTCTGGAATGCAGCCGTCTCCTGCACCAGTTGCAAGGGTTAGGGATTGGTGGTTTCAGACAGACCGGGGGAACAGATTTCGCGGCGCGGGACGAGTTGATCCGTGTCTGGGAGAAGTGGAATATACGCTGGTCACCAGAATTCGAAGCCTCCTGCATCGAAGCGGCGATTTACGGAACGACGCTGCCGGATGCCGCCGCCGCCCGCCTGTTAGAAACGGCGCACAGGCTTGAACGCAATGCCGCGCAGGCCGCTTTACTGCTGCTTGATGCGGCGTTGATGGGGATTGTGCAGATCGCCAGGGATTTCCGGGGACGCGTGGCCGAACTCATCTGCGAAGACGGTGATTTTACCTCTATCACCAGAGCGGCGGGACATCTTTTATATCTCTACCGCTATGACGAGGTGCTTGAGACTTCCGGGGGGGCTGATGTCGGCGAGTTACTCAGCGAGGCCTATGCGCGGGGATTATACCTACTCGAAGGGCTTGGACAGACTGAGGGCAAAGAGCAGGATCTGATCGCGGGGATTCGCGGGCTGTTGGAAACCTTTGAACGGGTGGGAAAATTATTGGCTTTTTCTTCTGATGAGTTTGTAGATGTGTTCCACCGGGTGGGCGGCGATCAGCATCAATCCCCGGCAATTCGAGGGGCTGCGACCGGGGTTCTCTGGACATTGGGACAGGCGCGTACCAATGAAATTCTGGCGCATATCCGTTTCTTCTCCAACCCGAATTCCCTGGGAGATTTTCTGACCGGGCTGTTTGCCCTGGCCCGTGAAGCCGCCCAACGCGAACCGCTTCTGGTGCAAAGCCTGGATACAGTCATCATGGAATTCTCCGCCAATGAATTCCTCGAAGCCCTGCCCTCCCTGCGACTGGCGTTTTCCTGGTTTACCCCCAGAGAAAAATATCACCTCGCCCGAACACTGCTTGAAAGCCTGGGAGAGAAATTAGAACCGGGCGACCTGCTCAACCTGCAAGTCAGCGCACAAACCGCAGCGCAAGTACTGGCCTTCGAAGAGCGTCTATTTGCAACAGCAAAACAATATGGAGTGCGTGGTGGCGAGCAGGACTATATTTTTCACACGGATAGAAAAAAACACGGATACATGACAACATTAAGCTGGCTTCAGCCTGCTTCAGCTTTTAGCCTGGGGGTTGATCCCCAGGAAGGGTGGATGTTGTTGAAAAGTGCGTATCGCTCGCAGCAAGGATTGGAGTTTTATCAACAGTCGCTTGCGGTGCGGGAACGTCTACGAGCGGCGGCGGGGATTGAGGAGTTTAAAATCAGCATTGCGGAGCAGTCGGTGGATGTGTACCAACAGGCAATTTTGCTGCTGATGAAGATGAATCAAAAAGAAGAGGCGTTTAATCTGAGCGAACGGGCGCG
>JAAEUI010000604.1 GCA_024227475.1 Paracoccaceae bacterium
AACCGGCCTGCTGGCAACCAGCTTCTACAGGGTTTTTATTGCAGGATTGTAAATGGTTACGATTATGCCGCAGCGCGGCATTTGAGCTTGCAACTGGAAGTGGTTGTCATCCCCGCGAAAGCGGGGACCTCTTGCAGCGTCGTACGAGTTCGATGGAGGTCCCCGCTTTCGCGGGGATGACAGTCATAAAGGGGCGCCTACCCCTCCAGCCGGGTGAAGTCCGCCACCTGCCCCATCACCTTGCGGATCTGCCCCAAAAGGTTCAGCCGGTTGCGCCGGATAATGTCTCTGTCCGCATTCACCTTCACCGCCTCAAAAAACGCATCAATCGGCCCACGCAGACCAGCCATAGCGCTCATCGCCGCGGCAAAATCCTCGGCTTCCACCGCCGGAGCAATCGCCGCCTCGACCGCCTCAAGCGCCCCAAACAGCGCCTTTTCCTCATCCGCCTCACCAAACTTCTGATCAGCGCCATAGGAATACTCAACCCCGTCCTTCTCTTCCGCCTGGCTCAGAATATTGTTGGCGCGTTTGAAGCCTTGCAACAGGTTCTCGCCATTGTCGGTATTGAGGAACACCTGCAACGCCGTGGCGCGGTTGACCAGCAGGGTGAAATCATCGTTGCCGGGCATGGCCAGACAGGCGTCGATGACGTCATGGGTGATGCCTTGGTCGCGGAGATAGACCTTGAGGCGGTCGTGGAAGAAGGTGAGGAGTGTGGGATCATTATAATTAAGTCTCCCTTGTTTCCCTCGTGAAGCAAATTCAATCCAAATGTCATCGAGGTTGTCTGTTGTCTCAATTAATGCGTTTGAAGCCTCCTGCCACCATTCGTGTTCAGATTTATCCACTTTGGTCTTTGTTTTTCTAATCAGTTTGTGTGGTTCAATTTCAATGGCCGTTTTTAAAAGCTGCTGGTACGCTGAACCTCGTGCCCGAGATATGGCCGGCCCTTCTGCTACTTTAAATTCCATGCGAATCCCATTCTCCAGCACCAACCGAACAACACCGAGTGCCGTCCGCCTCAACGCAAATGGGTCTTTGCTCCCGGTCGGCTTCTCCTTAATCACCCAGAACCCGGTCAGCGTATCAATCTTATCCGCCAGCGCCACGGCCACGCTCACCGGTTCACTCGGCACATCATCCGAAGGCCCCAGCGGCGAGTAATGCGCCTCACATGCTTCCGGCACACCATCATTATGCCCGGCACGCTCCGCGTAATACCGCCCCATGACCCCCTGCAACTCAGGAAACTCACCCACCATCTGTGACGACAAATCCGCCTTCACGATCCGCGCGGCCTCCTCAGCCAGATCAGGCTTGGCCCCGACAATCGGAGCAATCTCCCGCGCTAGCGCCGCGATCCGCTCAATCCTTTCCGCCTGCGACCCCAGCTTGTTGTGAAACGTCACGTTTTCCAGCGGCTTGGCCATGCCGGTCATGCCCACCTGTTCAATGGTGCGCAGATCATTCTCCCAGAAGAACTTGGCATCCGACAACCGGGCAAACAGCACCTTCTGGTTCCCCGCCAGTATCGTCGCCCCCTGATCCGCGGTTTCCCGGTTGGCCACAGTGATGAATTTCTCGATCCGCCCGGTCCTGGGATTGCGCACCGAGAAAAACTTCTGATGCTCGCGCATCGAGGTCTGCAAAACCTCCACCGGCAGGTCAAAGAAGTCCTCGGCAATATCCCCCAACAGCACCACCGGCCATTCCACGAGGCCGGCAACCTCCGCCAAAAGCCCTTTGTCCTCAACCACTTCCAACCCCTGCGCAAAGGCCAGATTGGTCGCATCCGCCCAGATGTGATCGGAACGCTCCTGCGCATCCAGCATCACGAAATTCTTTGCCAGGTTCTTGCGGTACAAATCAAACGTCGGTGCATAAAACCATTTCGGCCCCATGAAGCGATGCCCAAACGCCTGATCGCAGCTGGCAATGCCATCAACCTCAAAATCCACCACGTCGGTGCCATTCTCATCGTACAAAACGCAAAGGATCGAATGCAGCGGCCGCACCCACCGCAATTGCCCCGTGCCCCAGCGCATGGATTTCGGCCAGGGGAAGTTGCGGATCACCTGCGGGATCAGTTCCGCAAGGATTTCAAAAGCAGATCGCCCCGGCTTTTCAATCGCGGCGAAATACACCTGCCCCTTCTTCTCGTCCCGCACCTCCAGCTGATCCCTGCTGAGGCCAACACCACGCAGAAACCCCTCAATCGCCTTGTCCGGCGCATCCACCCGCGGCCCTTTGCGCTCTTCACGCACCGTCGGGCTGTCCTTGCTCAAGCCGCAAACGTTCAGGCACAGCCGCCGCGGTGTCACAAAAGCCGCCGCGCTTTGGTAACTCAGCCCGGCCTCCACCAGCCCGTCCGTCACCAGCCGCTGCAAATCCTCGCCCGCACGTTTTTGCATCCGCGCCGGGATTTCTTCGGAAAACAATTCTAAAAGCAGGTCAGCCATCACTTATTCCGCATGTTCTTGGTTCTTCTGATGCCAGACAAAGGCGCGCCCGTCATCATAGACGGCCACCACCCGGTCCACACCCGGTATCAGATCTTTTTCACCCCAAAACGCCAGCGCATGACCGATGTCGAGGTCCTCTGCCAACTGCCCGGCATCAAAACAGGCCAGCCCCCCAGCGATGGGTTCCGGCATCGCTGGTTCAGCAAGTTCATAGGTTTCCGTCAGCAGGCCGAAACTCTGATCCATCTGGAAACAGCCATGCTGGGAAAACACGTCCTCAGCCAATCCGCCAACCTGCAACCCAGCGATATCCACCGCCTCAGCACCGGCCCCGATGATCGGCGTCAGTCGGATCGGATTTTCGGTCACATCCAGCAGCGACGGCGCCAGCGCAGCCACTGGCAGCGCACCCTCATCACAGCCCGCCGGCAAAACCTCACCGGAAAACTTCGCCTTGCCACAGCCATTGATCTGCCGCCACATAAACGCCTGCCCGTCAGGATATAGCGCCACAAAACGCGAAAACCCATAGGGGTTGTTGTCCTCCGCCAGAATCGCTGTCGCCTCACCGGCAAGGATATCCTTGTGCAGCCGCTCTGCATCAAAACAGTCAAACCACCGCGGCGCCAGCAATGGCGTTGCCACCTCCTGAAATTCAAATGTCGGCACAATATCCCAGCGGGTCGAAAAACACGCCCGCATCTTCAGCGGCGAGGTCTCGGCATCAATCCCGCGATAATCGCTGACCGCCAGCGCCTCGCCCGACACCTCAACCGTCCGCAGCCCGTTCACCTCAACGTAATAAGCGTTGTTCTGCGCGTACCAGAGCCCGATACCGACCGCGACGGCTATGCCCAGGAGTATGCCCACGATCAGTTTGCCATTCACGCTGCTGCCCCGCCCGCCTCGGTCAGCACAAAGGCGTCAGCGCAGCGTTTCGCCAGTGCGCGCACCCGCCCGATATAGGCCTGGCGCTCGGTCACCGAAATCACCCCGCGCGCGTCCAAGAGGTTGAACAGATGGCTGGCCTTGATGCACTGATCATAGGCCGGATGCGCCATGACAATCCGCCGCCCGGTTTTCGGGTCGTCATGCGGTTTCTCCAGAATGCGCTGACACTCCGCTTCGGCATCCTCAAAGTGCCTGAGCAGCGTATCGGTATCCGCCACGTCAAAATTCCAGCGCGAATATTCCTCCTCGGTCTGGCGGAACACATCACCGTAGCTGAGCGCAATCTGCGCGCCCGGGTCATTAAACGGCATCTCCATCACGTGATCGACCCCCAGCACATACATCGCCAGCCGCTCCAGCCCGTAGGTCAGCTCACCCGAAACCGGCTTGCAGTCATGCCCGCCAACCTGCTGAAAATAGGTGAATTGCGACACTTCCATGCCGTCACACC
>JAAEUI010000605.1 GCA_024227475.1 Paracoccaceae bacterium
ATTTGCCCATCCAGAGTCCGTCCACGCACACTTCATGCACCGGCCCTTCATCTGAATCACGCCCTTCTTCATCCTCCGGACTCCCCATCTGAAAACAGCCGCCTGCAACCCACACAAACTCCATGCCGGTAGTCTCTTCGGTGCAGACCGCACCCGGCACGGGCTTTTCCCAACAGGAAGGCGGCACAACCGTCCGCGCCAGCATCACCGGCGCGCCGCTGCCGCTTGCCTGCGCTATTTTTCCCAATGCCTGCACAATCTCGTCCTCAGTTACCACAGGGTTTTCCCCGGCGGTCAACACGCTTTCCAACGCGTTCATCCATGTCAGATCCGCGCCCGCGCCAAGTTTTAACACCCGCTCAAATTCAGGCAGAGTTTCTCCCTGAATGTCCGCGGTCAGCAGACCGGACTCCCACCACAGGAGTTGGCTCTGTGTAATCCAGGGCCAGAGCTCGCGCCGCAACCGCGCTAACGCCTGCTCAATCTGCCATGCGCCGCTTTTAGCCGGGTAAAGACGATAGAGCACATCCACCGAATGAGTTTCTAACAATCTGTTCCGCAAAGCCTCTGACGCCGGACTTTCAGCTTCGAACAATTCCAGCCCGATGCTCATCACCCTGCGTGGCGGCGCTTTCTCCTGCAAGTGTGCTTTCCAGGTCGTTCCACCGGGACAGCGCTGGACGCTCAGGCCGGTTTCAGGGTCGCCTGCCACACAATCTCGTGCCACCGTCTTCGTGTTTAGCCAGAGTTGAGTTTTCTGGTTTCGCTTTGTCTTAAATTCCTTGTCTGTCCAGTAACCACTGCCATAAACCGTTAGCCGGTACTGACGCTCAGGCAGGAGCGCTTCACCTGTCAGAGAGGCGGCCTCAGCTATCTCTTTAAAAATCTCCCAGGTCTCATTTTCCAGAATTTCCAGCCGAGCCGGGGCGTTTTGCACACCAACGATTTCCAGATTCGGCACCGGCGCGGTTCCCGGCGGTCGAATCCCAAAAAACGCCAACACTGTCGCAAAACATGACAGCGCCAGCAGCGCCATTAACAGTTTGGCAGCAGCGCGATGCCACCCGGAGACCAGGGGCGGAATGGTCAGCGGATTTCCGGGCAGTCGCCGCAGCCGGTGCATGGCAGCCTGATTTTCGGGTTTGAAACGTAAGGGGATTTTATCCGGCTGGTCAGAGAACCCGTAATTATTCAGACTGTCGGCAAGATTTTTTGCCAGGGGCGACTGCAATAACTCCCCGAAGCCCTGCAAGTCATCCGCCGCGCCCAATTCCAACCGCACCAATTCCCGTTTCGCTTTCCAGGAGAGATAAGCCAGACTTTTCGGGTTCACCGCCGGCTTTGCCTCCTCCACCTGTTTCAGGATAAAGCGCAGCACTTGCTCCTGTTCCTCATCACTGCGCGTCATGAAGCCCCGGCGCAAGGCTTTCAAAACTTCATCGGAAAAATGCAGTCCGGCCTCAGTCTTTGTGGTATTGGGCAAGGCGTACAGACATTCGATCCGCTCTGGCGGCACATCCTTCTTATGAAACTCCCGCCGTAACGCATCTGCCAGCCCGTTCGAGATGGGCTGAATCATAGCGCACGCCTGCGCCCAGGACAGGGTATTGCCTGAGAAAGGAATCTCTCCCCCGACCCCTCTCCAAAGGAGAGGGGAGACGCCCGCTTCCCCAAGGGGCGAGAACTCCCTCCCCCTTGGGGAGGGCTGGGGTGCTTTCAGGGGTAGGTTTTTTCGCGATGGTGAGTGTTTACACCCCCCGGCCCCCCTCAAGGGGGGAATTGGACGTTCTGGGTGCTCGAAAAAATCGTCAGGCGTCTCAAAATCCGAATTCCCCCCTTGAGGGGGGCAGGGGAGTGTTTTGGAACTTTGCGCTACCAAAAAACCTACCCCTGAAAGGGACTGGGGTGGGGTTCCTCTTTCCGTCAAAAAGCTCCTGACCGCCCGCAGCAAACCATCGCGA
>JAAEUI010000606.1 GCA_024227475.1 Paracoccaceae bacterium
CGCCGATGCTGATGATGGACAGGATTACCGACATCAGCGCAGATGGTGGTGAATTCGGGAAAGGTCATGTTGTTGCGGAATTTGATATCCACCCCGATCTTTGGTTTTTTAAGTGCCATTTTCCGGGCAATCCGATCATGCCGGGGTGCCTCGGACTTGACGGTTTGTGGCAGTTAACCGGTTTTAACCTCGGCTGGCGTGGTATGCTGGGTCAGGGCATGGCCCTGGGCGTTGGTGAGGTGAAGCTCCAGGGCATGGTGAAGCCGGACCGGAAAATGCTTACGTATTTTGTTGATTTCACCCGGGTTATCGACCGCAAAATCAAGGTTGGAGTGGCAAACGGGCGTGTCGAGGCTGACGGCGAAATCATCTATCAGGTCAAAGAAATGAAAGTCGGGTTGGCCGCTGCTGCAAGCTGATCAACGATACCTTTCTAAAGGAGAGCGCATATGCGTCGTGTTGTGGTAACAGGTCTCGGAGTTGTCTCCTCGATTGGAACCAACGCCGAAGAAGTTCTGGCATCGCTAAAGGCCGGGAAATCCGGGATCACGGCTAATCAGTCGATGATTGAGCATGGGTTTCGGTCCCAGGTTGCCGGGGCGGTTAATCTTGACGTCTCTGAACATATCGACAAGCGGACGCTTCGGTTCATGGGGCCGGGGGCGGCTTACGCGCATATCGCCATGTCGCAGGCAATAGCCGATGCGGGGTTAGAAGAGAGTGATGTTGTCAATGAGCGCACCGGTGTTGTCGCTGGGTCGGGCGGGCCATCGACGTCGTCCATGCTTGTGGCGCACCAGACCGTTCTGGAGAAAGGCTCGCCCAAGCGGATCGGCCCGTTTGCGGTGCCAAAATGCATGTCTTCCACAATTTCGGCCAACCTTTCAACTGCGTTCAAAATTAAGGGTGTGAACTATTCGATTACCTCGGCCTGTTCGACGTCATTGCATTGTATCGGCAATGCGGTTGACCAGATTGTCATGGGCCGTCAGGACGTGATGTTTGCGGGTGGCGGTGAGGAACTTGATTGGACGCTGTCCTGTCTGTTTGACGCTATGGGGGCGATGTCCTCAAAGTACAACGAGACACCTGAACTCGCTTCCCGCGCTTTTGATGCGGATCGTGATGGGTTCGTGATCGCCGGCGGGGGTGGGATTGTTGTTCTGGAAGAGCTGGAACACGCAAAGGCACGCGGCGCAAAAATCTATGCTGAAGTCACAGGATTTGCGGCTACTTCGGACGGCCACGATATGGTTGCACCGTCAGGAGAGGGCGGCGAACGGGCGATGCATCTGGCGCTAAGCACCATTCCTGACGGCCGCAAGGTCAGTTACATCAACGCTCACGGGACTTCGACACCGGTCGGGGACGTGGGAGAGGTAGAAGCGGTTCGTCGGGTTTTCGGAGACGGCAGCCCGGTGATCAGTTCGACCAAATCCATGACGGGCCACTCGCAGGGTGCGACCGGTGCGCAAGAAGCGATTTTCTGCTTGCTGATGTTGGATAACGACTTCATCACACCGTCGATCAATGTTCAAAACCTTGACCCGGGGATTAACCCCGGCGAGATCGCGACCGAAATGGTGGAGAATGCTGGTCTGGATACAGTTATGACCAATAGTTTCGGTTTTGGCGGAACCAACGGGTCGATGCTGCTAAGCAAATTCAACGGGTAGAACTGAGGGCTTGATATGGGCGGATTGTTAGAAGGCAAACGCGGCCTGATTATGGGTGTCGCCAATGAGAAATCAATCGCCTGGGGCATTGCCAGCGCTATGGCAAATCAAGGTGCCGAATTGGCGTTTACTTATCAGGGTGAAAATCTTGAGAAGCGGGTACGCCCGTTAGCCGAGGGAGTCGGCTCCACACACGTACTGCATGCTGACGTATTGGATGAGGCGTCGCTGGACATTCTGTTTGGCACGCTGAAAGAAGAGTGGGGCAGTTTTGACTTTCTGGTTCACGCGATCGCTTACTCTGACAAGGAAGAACTGACCGGCAGGTTCATCAACACCACCCGGCAGAACTTCAAAAACAGCCTGGATATCTCGTGTTTCAGCCTGATTGATCTGGCAAAAAGGGCGTCACCGCTGATGAAGGACGGCGGTACGATCCTGACGCTGACTTTTCAGGGATCGCAAAAGGTCATGCCAAACTACAATGTCATGGGGGTGGCCAAGGCGGCGTTGGAATGTTCGGTGCGTTATCTGGCGAATGATATGGGGCCCGATGGTATCCGGGTGAATGCGATCAGTCCCGGACCGATGCGAACGCTTGCCGGTGCTGCGATTGGTGGTGCGCGCAAGACGTTTCGCGCCACGGAGGCCAATGCGCCGTTGCGGGCCAACGCGACGCTGGAGGCGGTTGGAGGCACGGCGGTATTTCTGGCGTCTGATATGGGGGCCTGTACCACCGGCGAGATCATATACGTGGACGGGGGTTATCACGCCATCGGAATGGCTCAGCCGGAAAACCTTTGAAATAAAACAACTAATCTAGAACATTAGAGATTTATGGAACTTTTTTCAGCTACAGCGATTTGCATCCTGACGTATTTCGTGTTGCGGGGCGGCTGGCGGGCGCGGAATAAAGCTTTTCGCATGACGTTAAATTTTGGATCGATGGTTCTGGCATTATTGTTCGTTGCTGTTGCGATGTACTTTGTCGGCCCCATTGGCGGGTTGGCGCTGACATTGATCGTTGTCATCCACGAGTTTGGCCATGTCGCCGCCTTTCGCGTCGCGGGGCATGAGGATGCAACGTTTCGATTGGTACCACTGATGGGTGGTGTTGCGATCTCGCAGCGCAGCCCGGACAGCCAGTTGCATGATTTTTACATCACCCTTATGGGGCCGGCGATCTGTTTGGCCCCGGTGATTTTGGCTGTTGCGGTGCAGCCAGCAGCCTACGAGCTTTCGCACGATCTGGGAGATTTCTTCTGGTATTTTGCGACGCTGGGCGCTGCCTTGAACTTTTTTAACCTGCTCCCGCTTTGGCCGTTGGATGGGGGGCGGTGTCTTCGGATCATCGTTTATGCGATCTGGCCCGGACTGGCCAATTTCATGACCCTTGGGATGAGTGCTGCCTTTGCCGGGTTTGCCGTCTATTTGCAGAACACACCGCTTTTCATCATCGCTGCGATGGGCACCTTTTCGGCTTTGCGGCAGGTGGAAATGGTGGAACTGAAACCGATCACAAAGTGGCAGGCACTTATTGCTCTGATTGCCCATCTGTGCACGGCCGGTGCATTTTTGCTGGCAGGATTGGGCGTTGTTGCGCAGTTTTTGTAAAACGTAAGACAAGCTGGCTATATTTGACTGTTTTCCGTTTAAAACCTGTTTCCGACGTGTCAAAGTATCGCCAAGGGAGACCCGTTTTATGCCCATAACCACTTGCGTGTTCGACGCTTACGGAACTTTGTTTGATGTTGCCGCCGCGGCAAGGACCGCTGCGGGTGAACCAGGCCGGGATGCGCTGGAGGGGAGTTGGAAGAGGCTGGCGCAGGAATGGCGGCTAAAGCAATTGCAATACACCTGGCTGCGCGCCGTGGCAGATGCCCATACGGATTTTTGGAATGTGACACAAAACGGTCTGGACTACGCGCTTGAGGCCGTCGGTCTGGATGGGGACGCGGAGTTGCGAGAACGCTTGCTGGCACTTTACTGGGAACTTGAAGCTTATCCTGAAGTGCCAGTCATGCTTGCAAAACTGAAACAGGCAGGAATGCGAACAGCAATCTTGTCCAACGGCTCTCCCGATATGCTGGATGGGGCGGTTCGCTCCGCCGGGATTGGCGATCTGCTGGATGGAGTTTTGAGTGTCGAAGATGTGGGGGTCTTCAAGCCTCATAAGTCTGTCTATGATCTCGTTGGTAAGCGTTTTCAGACTGAAGCGCAGCAGGTACTGTTTGTGTCTTCAAACGGCTGGGACGCAGCAAGTGCGGCTGGGTACGGGTTTTATACGGTTTGGGTTAACCGGGCAGGAGAACCGATGGACCGCCTGCCATGGAAACCGCAGGAGATGCTGAGCGATCTTGTGCAAATCCCCGAAATCTCAGTTGGTGTTGAATGAGGAAATTCAGCACATCAGATGGCCTTTCGCTGGCCTATCGGGACGAAGGCGATGGCATCCCTGTTTTGTGCCTCGCCGGGCTGACCCGCAACGGTGAGGATTTTGATTTCGTCGCGCCATATCTGGCGGGCACGCGAATGATCCGGCTGGACAGCCGGGGGAGGGGTTCGTCGGATCACGATCCAGACTGGCAGAATTATCAAATTGCGGTTGAGGCACGGGATGCAATGGAATTGCTGGACCATCTTGGTTTGGACAGGGTGGCCGTAATCGGTACGTCGCGGGGTGGATTTCTGGCGATGACAATCGCAGCGGTTGCCAAAGACCGTTTGCTGGGCGTGTTTCTGAACGACATCGGGCCAGAATTGATGCCGGAAGGCCTGGAGCTTATCGAACGTTATGTCGGGCGTCGGCCAAAGTATGAATCTATTGCCGAGGCCGCTGCCGACCGCCCGAGGACCGTGCCGGAGTTTCACAACGTTCCCGCCAGCCGCTGGCGTGAGGAAGCAGAACGTTTATGGGTCGAGCGGCCCGACGGGTTGGATCTCAACTACGACCGGAAACTGCGTGATGGCACGGTAGCGGCGCTGGCAACTGAGCAACCGGACCTGTGGCCGTTGTTTGATTGTCTTGCTGACCTGCCATTGGCGCTGGTGCGCGGAGAGAATTCCAAGCTGCTGTCCAGGGATTGTGCTAAGAAAATGCAGGAGCGCAGGCCGGACATGATTTATAAGGAAGTGGCAGACCGTGGGCATGTGCCGTTTCTGGACGAACCGGAGTGCCTGGCAGCGCTGAAAGATTGGTTGGAGATATTGAGTTGACGAATATTGCAATGGTTGAGGCAGCGGCAAAACGGCTGGCGGGAAAGGCTCAAAGAACACCGCTCCTGTCGTCACCGTTTCTTGACAAAATTGCGCGGCGGCGGCTTTTCGTCAAAGCTGAATGCCTGCAACATACCGGTTCGTTCAAATTTCGGGGGGCTTGGTCAGCAATATCCGCCCTGCCAGAAGAGGATCGCGCAAAAGGCGTGATCGCATTTTCATCCGGCAACCATGCACAAGGTGTAGCCATGGCGGCTCAAAGGCACGGTATTGCGAGCGTAATCATCATGCCGTCTGACGCACCGACCATTAAAATTGAGAACACCCGGGCACTGGGGGCTGAGGTGGTCTTGTATGACCGCGACCGGGAGAACCGGGCGGAGGTGGCAGCACAGGTCAACATGGATCGGGGCCTGACCCTGATCAAGCCGTTTGACAATGCTTATGTCATCGCGGGGCAGGGAACAACCGGGCTTGAGATTGCAGAACAGGCGAGATCAAAAGGAGTTGAAGATGCCGACACGCTGGTCTGTTGTGGCGGTGGCGGGTTGACCTCCGGCATTGCGCTTGCGCTGGAAAAACATGCGCCGGGGCTTCGGGTTCGGCCTTGCGAGCCTGAGCATTTCGATGACGTAACAAGGTCGCTCCTTTCGGGCAGAATTGAGGTTAACAAACGGACCAGCGGTTCGCTCTGTGACGCAATAATAACGCCGTCACCAGGCGAAATGACCTTCCCGATTTTGAACCGACTTTGCGGCCCGGGCATTGTTGTCAGCGAAGAGGAATGCCTGCACGCAATGGTTCTGGCATTTGAGCGGCTGAAGATTGTTGTCGAGCCCGGCGGCGCAGCGGCACTGGCGGCGGCGTTGTTTCACGGAGACAGGATCAAAACCGATGATGTGATCGCAGTTGCGACCGGGGGCAACGTTGATAAATCCATCTTTCAACAAGCCCTTCAGCGGTTCGGAGAGACGGAATGACCGAATTCACCATTGCCAGTTTCAACGTGAAAAACCTGATCGGGGCGGATCAGGAATACTATCGCTTCGAAAGCTACACGCCTGAAGAACATGCCTGGAAAGAAGACTGGCTGGCCGATCAACTCCTCACAATGAACGCTGATATCGTTGGCTTTCAGGAGATATTCGAGCGCCCGGCGCTGTATCAGGTGATTGCCGAAACCAACGCCCGTGGGAAAGCCTCAAACGAGGATGTTATTCCCGATAAATCAAAGCGGTACCACCGCAAGGCCATCTTTCAGAAACTGCTGTATGAAGTCTACGGCGAGGGGTCGTTGTTCTTTGCTCCTAACCTGTTTGACGGGGAGCCTGGGGAGCGTCGGCCGGGGCTGGCGATGGTGTCGCGGTTTGGGTTTGTGGAGGAACCCGTGGTGGTGCAGGAACTGCCGGAGCCGCTGGTGATTGAGTTTCCCGAATTGGGCGGCGGGGAGGCCGGGAGTTTTACCCTGACGCGGCTGTCGCGGCCCATCATTAAGGCCAGAATTTCCGTTGAAGGTCAGGTGGTTACGGTGTTGAACTGTCACCTGAAATCCAAGCTTGGCGAGTTCATCCGGCCCGAGGGTGCGGCGTTTGCGCCGGAGGCTGATCTGACGGCTTATGACCCTGTCGGGCGGGCGCTGGGCGAACTCAGGGCGATGCTGCGCAGAACGGCGGAGGCAGCGGTGCTGCGGCGCATGGTTGTTGACGAGTTGAAGGCAGGTAACCCATTGTTTGTGCTGGGAGATTTCAACGACGGGGACCATGCGGTTTCCTCGGCGGTGGTGACCGGGGAGCGGCCTTTCAAGAACTATTCCTGGATGCGGCGGCATGATGCCAAGAGGCGCAATGACCGGTATTCGGATGCGGAGGATCTGGAAATACGCAGTAATATCAAAGATTTACAACTTACCAGTGCGGAAAAACTGTTCGTGCGCAACAGCTTGCGCGATATGGTCTATACCTCGGCCTTTGGCGGGGTTTACGAGAGCATCGACCAGATCCTGATGTCGCGGCATTTCCACCCGGATAACCCGCAAGCCATTGGTTCCATGGAATATTTTAGCGTGCTTAACGACCATCTGACCGATGGATCGCACCCGGAAGCGCCGTATAACAAGCTGGCGTCGGACCATGGGCAGATCATGGCGCATATGCGGCTGGTGTAGGGCGTTAAGGTTTGCGGTTTCGGCGCGGAATCCGCTGTATGGAATGCGTATGCTATGCGTATGGAAAGCGTATGGCAGTTTGTGGCGCAGGGGGCGTTAACTTTTGGCCTGAAGCTGTCGTCCTCGCCTCCACTGTGTCATCCCCGTGAAAACGGGGACCCATGGCAATGTCGCGCGAGTTCGAAGGAGGTCCCCGCTTGCGCGGGGATGACAGGGGTGTGGCTTGGGAAAGTACCCTCCCGGCCTTGAGCCGGGACCGCTACCTCCAAGCGGCCCCGGCGCGGGTCTCTCTCGCATTGCATACAATGCGATACCGACAGGGTTTTGCAGGCAAAGCCCGTAAGACCGGGGAAGTCGCGCCTCACTCCCCCAACGCCGCCAAAGCCGCCGCCACCTGGTCGCGAGTGGTTTTGCATTTTTGGTAGTTGTAGGGCATGTGCTTGGGGTCGAAGACGGTGAGGGCTTGGTCGAGATGGGCGAGGGCGAGGGTCAGGTCCGGTTTGGGGTCGTCTGTGGCAGGGTGATTGGCGCGTTGAATTAATGTCGCGCCGATGTTAGATTGCAACGTGGCCCACCGAACCGGGATTGCGTCTTTTGTCACGATAGCGAATAGCATTTCCAGGGTTTTAACAGCGCGTGTCAGCAATGTTAGACCTTTGGCGCCATCGGTGCGGTAGCCTTGCTCTCCGAGTGAATTACCGAGGTTGTAATGTGCCATTGCCCAATCTAATGGCATCGCATCTTTGGTATACACTATTAGAGAGGCTTCAAAGGCGGTAGCAGAGCGAGCGAGCAGGGTCTTGCTAGCCTCGTTTTCGCTGCGGATGCCTTGTTCCTTCAAAGTGTTTCCGAGGTTGTTCTGCGTCATGGCCCAATCCACCGGCATCGCGTCTTTGGTGTGGACCTGCAGCGCGGCCTGAAAGGCGGTGACCGAGCGGGCGAGAAGGGCGTTGCCAAGGTCGCTTTCACTGCGGACGCCCTGGTTAGCCAAAGCATTGCCGAGGTTGTTCTGCGTCATGGCCCATTCCAACGGCATCGCGTCTTTAGTGTAGACCGCCAGCGCTGACTCATGGGCGGTGACCGAGCGGGCGAGCAGGGTCTTGCCAGCGTCACCTTCGCTGCGAATGCCCAGATTTTGTAGAGCGAGGCCGAGGTTGTTTTGGTATCCAGCGCAAGCCGCTGACGACTTGGCCTCAGTTGCGCGGGCCACAGCCTTCTCACCCAGAGCAATGGCATGGGACAGGTAGGACCCGCTGTATTTCAGGCCCTCTGTGTACAGCTTTTGTAAACCATGATCCCGCACCGCCGCCGCCCGTTCCAAATCAAACGGATCAAAACACGCCGCCGCCGCCTCGAACCGGTCAAATGCCTTGTCCGGGTCACCTTTCAGCAGCGCCGCTTCGCCTCGGGTGAAGCGCAGTTTTGATTGCACTTCGCTGGCGGCGCGGAGTTCGGTGTCGGCGTGCAGGTCTTCCGCCGCCTCAAGGATCGCGTCGGCCTCGTCAAAATCACCGCGTTCGATGGCGGCTTCGGCAGCGGCGGTCTGGTTGGCGAGGGAGGCTTTGGTGGTTTCCAGGTCGGCCAGCTTTTCCTTCAGCGCTTTCCAGTCTTTCGCCTTGTCCTTCAGATGCGCGATCAACTCAGCCTCGGGCGCGTCGGGGTTGGTGTGTTCAAACCGCTGGGCGAGATTTTCCAACAGCTCACGTGTCAGGCCGATGGCCTCGGTCTCCTGCGGTGTGAAGCTGGGGTTGGCGCGGCAGGTGGCGAGCTCTTCGGGGGTGATGCCGAAGTAGGCCACCAGCGGGTCGATGGTTTTGATTTGCGGACGCGCGACCTGCCCCAGTTCCAGTTCGATAATCCGGCGGACCTTGGTTTCGTCGTCAAAGGCTGCGATGGCCAGTTCCTTTTGGGTCAGGCCTGATTCGCCGCGTTTGCGCAGGATGAGCTCTCCGAAGGCTTGTCCAAAAGTCTTTGTCATCAATCTTCCGCGCTTTACCGCATATTTCCGCAGCCTGGACCGCAGGTGGTTCCGCAGAGTTCCGAACGCACTCGCTGTGCATTGCTGCGAATATGCGGGTGACGTCAGACTGTAACCAAGACCCGCGGGTTTTCAACTGTGAAGGACGAAAACCAATGAAACATCAAATCGCGCACGCGCTGTTGGCGTGCCTCTATTGCGGCCCTTTGTTGGGGATCGACAAGGAGGAGGTTTCCGCCGGGCTTGCACTGGCTTATGCTTGGTTGGTGACGCAGGTTTAGCTCGTTGAGGGTGTGGCCGGGGATGGTGGGTTGGAAACCCACCCTACGGTTTGGACGGAATTGCGGTTGGGGATGGTGGGTTGGAAACCCACCCTACGGGTACGACCCTAGCAGATGCGCCCTTGCGGCGGTTGGTCGGCGGGGCTCGGCCAGCCGGTTGCAATCCGGCCTTACCGATCACATGTCTACCTTCTACGCCGCATTGGTGCGGTAACTCAGGTAGGGGAATTATCATGTCACTTCTAAAACTACTCGAACAGGCGCAGGGCGGTCAGGGATTGTCGCAACTGGCAAGCCAGTTTGGCCTTGATGAAAACAAGGCGGGCGAGTTGAGCGGCCTGCTGGCACCGGCAATCGGATCGGCGGCCAAGGAACGCGCGGCGCAGGGCGGGCTTGGCGACGTGCTGGGCGCGCTGAAAGGCGAGGGGCAGGGCGGCCTGTTTGACGATGCCGCGCAGGCCGCCGCCCCGGAAGGCCAGGCCCAGGGCATGGCGTTTCTGGAGCAGCTGATGGGTGGAAAACAGGGGCCCGAGGGGCTGGCTGGCGAGGCCGCCAGCCGCACCGGCGTGGATATGGCAACCATCATGAAATTCCTGCCCGCACTGGCCGCGATGCTGCAGGGCGGGATGCAGAAGAACATGCCGGACAGTTCGATCAATGCGATGATGGGCGGTTCGGGGACGGGCTCGAGCGGTGGCCTTGGCGGGCTGGTCAGCGGATTGATGGGTGGTGGCAAATCCGGCGGCCCTGATCTGGGGATGCTGAACGGCCTGCTGGACGCGGACGGAGACGGATCGCCGCTGGATGATATTCTGGGCAAGTTCATGAAATAGACCTGACGCTAACTGGTTTAAAAGCGACTCCCAGGTCGCTTTTAAACGCTCTGGTTGCGACCGGATAGCGTGTCGAAAACCAGACAGACAAGCCGGATATTTGCCAAAATACTGGACCAGCTGGTTCAAGTGTATTGAGGCAAATATTATGGCCGACGTAACATACCCAATTGCAGCTTCCGACGCGGATCGCCCATTGCGGGGGATATTGTTTCTGTTGCTGGCAACGACGCTGTTTCCGCTGCAGGACGTGATTATCAAAAGCCTGAGCGATGGTTGCGCGGTGCATCAGATCGTGTTCATCCGGGGGGTGTTTGCGCTGCCGATTGTGGCCACGCTCGCCTGGGCTGACGGCGCGTTCCGTGACTTTCAGCTCGGATCCATCTGGCTGCAGTTCCTGCGGGCAGGAACTGCGTTCACTTCCTATCTGGTGTATTACATGGCCCTGGCCAGTATCGGGTTGGCGGAAACTGCTGCGATTACCTTCTCAACGCCGCTGTTCGTGACCGTGCCGGCGGCGATTTTCCTGGGAGAGCGCATCGGTTTTCCGCGTTGGTTTGCCGTTGCGCTCGGGTTGACGGGGGTGCTGATCGTGGTGCAGCCCGGCAGTTCGGTGTTTGAACCGGCGGCAGTGCTGGCTTTGCTGGCTGCGGTGTCATATGCGGTTTCGATCATTGTCACCCGCAAGATTGGCAGCCGCATCAATGGCGGCGCAACAACCTTGTTTACAGTGGCTTTCTTCATTCTGGCGGGGGCGGTCCTTGGTTTGATCTTTGCGCGGGCTGATGCTGCCGGGGCGCATCCGAGTCTGGCGTTTCTGTACCGGCAATGGATCTGGCCCGCGGGTGGTGACTGGTGGCTGTTCGTGGGGCTGGGCTGCATTTCCGGCATTGGTTTTTTTGCCCTGACGCAGGCCTATCGGTCGGCTGAATCCAGCGTCGTGACCCCCTTTGAATACACCTACCTGCCCTGGGCGGTCTTGTGGGGTTACGTGTTTTTCGGAGCGCTGCCGGGAACTGCTACGTGGATTGGGCTGGCCTTCATTGTCGGTGCCGGCCTGTTTATTATTTACCGGGAAACCAGCCGGGGTCGGAAAATGGTGCGGCACAAAGGGCTGGGCATCATGCGTCAACGATAGTGATTGCAGCGGCGGGTGGAGCGTGATTAAGTCGGGCGCATGACCCATGATTTTTTGATAATTGGTGGCGGGATAGCCGGTGTTTCGGCCGCCGCGAGCCTGTCTGAGCTGGGGTCGGTCTGCCTGTTGGAGGCCGAGGATTCGCTTGGCTATCACGCGACCGGGCGTTCCGCTGCGATGTATCTGAAGAATTACGGCAACGATCAGGTGCGGGCGCTGAATTATGCAAGCGAGGATCATCTTCGCACAATCGACGGCGGGGTCCTGTCGCCACGAGGCTTGCTGATGCTGGCAAGTGCGGATCAAGCAGAAGAGTTTCAAGAGGAAGCTTTGTACTGGGGAATGGATAGTATTTCGATGGAGGAGGCCGAAGGTCTGTTTCCGATCCTCAAACCCCAAGCTGCCCAGTTTGCAGGCTATCTGGAAGATGCGCCGGATATGGACACGGATCGGCTGTTTCAGAACTATCTGAAAGTGGCGCGGGGCAATGGGGCCAAGATTGTTGTCAAAGCCCCGGCGAAGGCCTTTCACAAATCTACGATTTGGGAAGTGGAAACCGATCAGGGTGCATTTCAGGCGCGCATAGTGATCAATGCCGGCGGGGCCTGGGTTGACGAAGTGGCCAGGCTAGCAGGTGTTACGCCGCTTGGTTTTCAGCCCTACCGCCGCTCGATTGCCCGGATTCCGGCGCCGGATGGACAAGATGTCAGAGCCTGGCCGATGGTGCATGGGGTTGGTGACCCCTGGTTCGTCAAACCCGATGCCGGGGCCCTGATCGTTTCCCCCCTGGAAGAAGACCCGATGGAACCGCACGACGCTTGGGCGGACGACATGGTTCTGGCGACCGGAATTGCGCGCTATCAGGAGATGGTCACCGAAGAGGTCACACGGCTGGACTCAAGCTGGGCCGGCCTGCGCACCTTTGCGCCGGACCGGTCGCTGGTTGTTGGATTTGATCCGGTACAGCGGGATTTCTTTTGGCTGGGTGGCCAGGGGGGGTACGGGTTTCAGACGGCCCCGGCGGTCTGTGTTCTGGTCGCTGAAATGATTGGCGGGCAGCAGGCGGCGCTTGGCCCTGAAGTCGTGGCAGCGCTTGATCCCGGCCGCTTCGCGGGTTGAGCATGCAGGACGCCGCCGGGCACTCCCCTATCTCGAGAAACACACCGGTTCGGTTCAGAGATACACTGCCCGAGGCTGTCGATGTGGTGATCATCGGGGGCGGGGTGATCGGCGTTTTTACGGCGCTCTACCTGGCTCGGGCCGGGAAATCGGTGCTTCTGTGTGAAAAGGGCCGCGTTGCCGGTGAGCAATCGTCGCGCAACTGGGGCTGGCTGCGCCAAACCGGGCGCGATCCGGCGGAAGTGCCGATCATGATGCAGGCGCTGGACCTGTGGCGGGATGCGGATACCGAGACTGGCGGTAAAACTGGTTTCAACGTCTGCGGAGTCACCTATCTGGCGCGCAATGAACACGAGATGGAACGGCGCGAAGCATGGTTACCGGTGGCCCGTGATCACGGGATTTCATCCACTGCGTTGAGCGCTGCCAAGGTTTCGGATTTGTTTGGCGGGCAATCGCGAAGCTGGATCGGAGCGGTGCAAACCCCGAGCGATGCCCGGGCCGAACCCTGGCAAGCGGTGCCTGCGGTGGCCGAGCTGGCGCAGCAAGACGGTGCGCTGATCCGGGAGGACTGTGCGGTGCGCGCGCTGGACCAGACTGCGGGCAAAATTACCGGTGTTGTCACCGAACAAGGCCGCGTTTTGGCGGAACAGGTTGTTTTGGCGGGTGGGGCGTGGTCAAGCATGTTGGCGCGTCAACACGGCGTTATGATTCCCCAGCTGGCGGTGCGGTCAACGGCGGCGCGAACGGTGCCTATGGATGTTCCGTCTGCAGGCAACGCGGCGGATGGCGGATTGTCGTTCCGGCGCCGTCAGGACGGTGGGTACACTCTCGCTATAACGGACAAACAGGGGTTTTACATCGGGCCGGATGCGTTTCGCCACCTGCGAAAATTCCTTCCCATGGTGCTGGAAAATGTCAGCCACACGGATTTTAGGCTGGCGGCACCGGCGGGATTTCCGGATGCCTGGCGAACGCCGCGACGCTGGAGGGCGGATCAGCCATCCCCGTTTGAAACAACGCGGGTTTTGGAGCCATCGCCGGACCAGCGCTATGTGGAACGGATGCAAACCCGTTTTGCGGATCGGTTTCCCAGTCTTGGGCGGCCGCAAATCTGTGATGCCTGGGCCGGGATGATCGACGCTATGCCTGATGTGGTGCCGGTGGTGGATCAGGTGGCATCGCTGCCGGGGCTGATCCTTGCAACCGGCATGAGCGGGCATGGGTTTGGCATTGGACCGGGGTTTGGGCGGGCGATTGCTCGGATGATTTGCGGCCAGCAGCCAGAGCATGATCTCAACCGGTTTCGGTTTGGCCGGTTTTCAGATGGCAGCAAGCTGGTGATGGGACCGTCGCTTTAAACGCTATAATGCCAGCCGCGCCGAGATCGCCGAGGTACTGGGCGTATCGGTGCACATGGGCGGCAGCCAGTCGCTGACGTATGCGGCCAAGGCGGGTTCTCAGGTCCCCCCTGTCTGTGTCCTGTTCAAGGCAAACTGCGCATGGCAGCCCTCTGGAGACGGGCTGTCTTTTTCGGCTCAACGTATAAACGTATGGTTGCTAACATTATCGGAAACCACAACTATAGCGATTACAAATTCGTTGCGAAAACTGGCCTAAACCACTAGACTCCGAGTGCCCCCACAATTTGGCGGCAACACAATTTAATTAAGAAAGGAGTTTGTTATGGCACGATTTGTAGTTGACCTTGGCGATATGGAAATGAGTTCGGCAGCCGAGGCCGAAATGGCTGGAGTAATCCAGAAAGCAGTGCTGGGCCAGGTTGCCGACCTGCGTTACAACGAGCCTTTTGCAGTCTATTTCCCGCGGGAATGGCTGGGATTTATTGCCAGAAGGGACCTGGGGCGGCTTAAAGAGCTGGAGGGTGAAATCGGCAAATTTGCCGGTCAGGGCTGATCGCCATGCCACGCGGAACACAACTGTCTTCCGCCGACGTAAGCTGCCCGAGCGCGCCATGCGCGCCGGGCGCAACCGTGATTGGCGCGGTGGGTGAAGACGGAAAAATCCATCATTTCAAAACCGCGATGATAGTGGACGCTGATTTTGTTGAACGCGCCAGCCGTAATGGCCCGCCCGAAAAGGCGATGCGGTTTTCGGACAAATGCCAGACTTTGGATTGCGAGAATTGGGATGACGAAAGGTGCGGTGTCGTTGACCGGGTTATGAAACTCATGCAGGCCCCGGAAGCGCCACCACCAGAGCCTGATCTGCCGCCCTGTGTGATACGGGCCACCTGCCGGTGGTACACGCAGGTGGGAGAGGAACCCTGCCACATTTGTGCGTATGTGATAACGGACGCTCGGGAGGTGGCGGCGGAAACCAGCGGGAAATGATGATACTCCACAGACCCTAGGCGCGTCGCGCGTAACCCGTTCCAGTTGTGGTTATGGCTGGCGTCGGGTTACACCAAGTCCGGATGGCACACCAGGGCGCGCAGGTGAATTCGGTTCGTCGCGACGGCTCGAACGTGGAGGGTTGCAATCTTACCCCGAGGCCAGTTTCACCATCAGCCGCGTCAGTATTTCCGAACGCCGCACGATCCCGACGGCGCGGCCTGTGTCATCGACCTTGACGATGGTGTCCACGCCATCGTTCAGCATCATCTGCAGCGCCTGTGCGTTGGTGGTATCGGCCCGCACGGCATTGGTGCTGAGCACCAGCAGCTGGCGCAGGGCCAGGATGTCGGAGTTTTCCAGTGCGTTTTTCAGGTTCTGATCGTAGTCCGTCAGAGCCAACGCTGCCAGCACACTGTTGCCATTTGCCGAGGCGACGAATTTACCGCTTTCCTCCAGAAAGATCATGGTCAGGTCGGGGTCAAACGTCAGAAATGAGCGAATATAGCCAGCGATGGCGTGTTCATTGTAATACCCCTGCCGCCCGAGTTGCAGGCTGATGGCGATTGGCTTGCCGATCTCGACCGAGGCGCGCTGTTCGCGCAGGGCGTCGATGCCGGCCTTTTCGATGATCGAGATGTCTTCGACCTCGTCCACCAGCTGGGTGGGTTTGACGTTGGCCGATGCGACTTCGCGGAATTCGGCGGCCCAGCCTCCGGGGGTGGAGATTTTGCTGATATAACCGGTGGCGATGCCGTAGGTGGCAATCGGCAGGACGATGAGCGCGATAAACCCGGCGCTGTCTGTGATGGCGAAACGCTTGAGCCCCCAGGCGACGAAGGCGGCAACGACGAATACGACGAGGGCGAGCGTGAGAGCGGGATAATTAAAGGATATGGGCATGGTTATCACTTTCGGCAAAGAGTTTGGGAACGGGCCAATAATATCACAATCGGAGGTTGTCGGCAAAAGGAGGGTGGCAAATAACGGTGTGGTGGAAATGAAATTGCCCGGACGAGCCGGGCAATTGCGTGGTACGGGCGAGCGCGGGTGAAGGGTTACCCGTCCGCCCGGATATTGGTGTTTGTCGGATCATAGGGGCTGTCTTCGGTGATTTCAGCATCCCAGAGTTCACCCAGCATCCGCACTTTCAGCTTTTGCCCGACGTTGGCCAGTTCCGGCGGCACGTAGCCCATGCCGATCTGTTTGCCGAAAACAACTGAATATCCGCCGGACGTCAGGCGGCCAACCTTGGTGTCGCCGTCATAGACTGCCTCGCGGCCCCAGGGATCGGCGTCTGACGGGCCGTCAATCAGCATGGTGACGCATTTTGTGCGGATGCCTTTGGCGGCCATCGCCTCTTTGCCGTGGAACTCTTTGGAAGTGTCGATGAACCGGGGCAGATCAGCCTCGGCCGGGGTTGCGTCGCGACCCAACTCGGTGCCAAACGCGCGATAGGATTTCTCCAGCCGCAGCCAGTTCTGCGCCCGGGCGCCGACGAGTTTCAGACCATGCTCCCTGCCAGCGTTCAAGATCAGATCATAGAGGTAATTCTGCATTTCCATCGGGTGGTGCAATTCCCAGCCCAGTTCGCCGGTATAAGCCACGCGGATGGCGTTGATAGGGCACATGCCCAGTTCGATCCGTTTGGCAGACAGCCAGGGGAAGCGCTTGTTGGACAGCGCAGTTTCCGGATCGGCATCCTTGATGATCTTTTTCAGCACATCGCGGGATTTCGGCCCGGCGATGGCGAACGCGCCCCATTGGCTGGTGACGTCCTGGATTTCGATGTAGCCGAACTCGGCTGCCTTATCTTGGGCGGCCTTGCGCAGGAAGTCGGCGTCGTAATCGGTCCAGGCCCCGGCAGAAACCAGGTAGTATTCACTCTCAGCTTCGCGCACGATGGTGTATTCGGTGCGGGTGGTGCCGTGGGATGTCAGCGCGTAAGTCAGGTTGATGCGGCCCACACGGGGCAGTTTGTTGCAGGTGAACCAGTCGAGGAACTGGGTCGCGCCAGGGCCCTTAACGACGTGTTTGGTGAAGGCTGTGGCGTCGATCAGGCCGGCGCCTTCGCGGATGGCCTTGGCCTCGTCAACTGCGTATTGCCACCAGCCGCCGCGGCGGAACGAACGCGCGTCGTGATCAAAACTGTCAGGCGCGTTGAGCGGGCCGAAATAGTTCGGACGTTCCCAGCCGTTCACGAAACCAAACTGCGCGCCTGCTGCTTTTTGCCGGTCATAGGCAGGTACGGTGCGCAAAGGCCGTGCTGCCGGGCGTTCTTCGTCAGGGTGGTGCAGGATGTAAACGTGGTCGTAGCATTCCTCGTTTTTGCGGGCTGCAAATTCGGTGGTCATCCAGCTGCCGTAGCGTTTGGGGTCCAGCGACGCCATGTCGATCTCGGCTTCGCCTTCCACCATCATCTGGGCCAGGTAGTAGCCAGTGCCCCCGCCTGCGGTGATGCCAAAGGAAAAGCCCTCTGCCAGCCACATGTTGCGCAGGCCCGGGGCTGGGCCGACCAGGGGGTTGCCATCGGGGGTGTAACAGATCGGGCCGTTGAAATCGTCTTTCAGGCCGCAGTCCTCGCAAGACGGGATCCGGTGGATCATGGCTGCGTATTGTTCCTCGATCCGCTCCAGATCAAGCTGGAACAGATCAGCGCGGAAGCTGTCGGGCACACCATGCTCAAACCGGGCCGGGGCGTTTTTCTCGTACACACCCAATATCCAGCCGCCGCGTTCCTCGCGCACATACGACTGTGCGTCTGCGTCGCGGATCACCGGATGCTCGGGGTTGTTCTTGCGCCATTCCACCAGCATCGGGTCCTGATCCATGACGATGAACTGGTGCTCAACCGGGATGGCGGGCATTTTGATGCCAAGCTGCTGTGCTGTGCGCTGTGCGTGATTGCCGGTGGCGGTGACAACGTGCTCGGCGTGGATTTCGAATTTTTCCTCACCGGCGATCAGGTTGCCGCCCTTTTCGACCATGACGGAACCGCGCACGATCCATTCGCTGCCGGTCCACTCATAGCTGTCGACCTGACGTTTGCGCAGGATTTCGACACCGCGTTGCCGCGCACCCTTGGCCATCGCCATGGTGACGTCGGCGGGGTTAATATAGCCGTCGGTCGGGTGGTAGATCGCGCCCTGCAAATCTTCGGTGCGGATCAGCGGCCAGCGTTCCTTGATCTGGGCCGGGGTCAGCTGTTCAAACGGCACGCCGACGGATTCAGCCGTGGTGCCATAGAGCATGTACTCATCCATGCGCTCTTTGGTCTGGGCCATGCGCAGGTTGCCGACAACGGAAAAGCCGGCGTTGAGGCCGGTCTCGGCTTCCAGCTCTTTGTAGTATTTCACCGAATAATCGTGGATGTGTGTCGTCGCATAAGACATGTTGAACAGCGGCAACAGGCCGGCCGCGTGCCAAGTTGAACCCGAGGTCAGTTCGTCGCGTTCCAGCAGAACAACATCTTTCCACCCGGCTTTGGCGAGGTGATAGGCGATCGAGGCACCAACGGCGCCGCCGCCGACAACAAGGGCTTTTACGTGGGTTTTCATCGGGCACGACTCACAAGTCAGAGGAATTTGCGCTATTTGCACAAAATTCCGGGGGGAGCGCCAGAGTCAGCCGACCTTGAAGCGGTGAAAAACGACATGGGCGCGTCGTTCACAGGGGATTTGGGGCGGATGATGGGGTGGTTGCGGGTTTACAGGCGATGATGATTGGTCAAGGTTGGTTGATGCGCTTTGCTGATTTACTGGGATAGCAGCGGTGTCGGCCTTGATTATTGGTGCGTGCAGCGAGCTTCCGCTTCGAGCCCTATTCACCGGTTTTCTGTCATGCGGCGAATGTTGGCTTCAAGGAGCATGCAACAACATGATAAAACTGGCAAAAGTTCTGCCGATGGTTTGTGTCCAAGTAATTTCTAACATTGATGGCCGCCGTTGCTTCTTGGACCAAAACGGCCGTTTTTTTTGAAGGCTCATCGCTCAGTTTTAAAGTGAGCAGCACCGTCACAGGGTGTTTGCAGGGTTGAAAAATCCTTTTTTACCGCTAAAGCGTTTCCAGCGAACGTAGAGTCAAAGGGGATTCCCTTTTCGGGCATTTTGTGATTCATCCTTTATAGGAGGATTGCTTCATGCCCAAACCACTATCTTCAGACATCCGCCATCGCTTTCAACGGCTGTATGAGCA
>JAAEUI010000607.1 GCA_024227475.1 Paracoccaceae bacterium
AATGGATTTAAGAATAAACGCGGGCGATTTGCCGATGTAATCCATATTGATTACGCCAGGTTCAGCGGGGCCTTTGATTTCATTAAAAATGTGTTTGAGCAACTGCTCCGACTGGGCTGCGGAAATTTCATAGGCGCCGTATTTCTTGAGATTTGCCTTCAGTTGATCGGCGACGGATTCAACGACAAAAATTTCTTTTTCGCTGGCACAGGCCATACAGTGGGAAAAGGATGCACCTTCGATGATACACCTGGCAGCCCGGTCAAGGTCGGCGGTTTCGTCAACCACCACCGGCGGATTGCCGGGTCCGCCGGCGATTACCCGTTTGCCGGTCTGGGTAGCAAAGGCCACCACACCGTGTCCGCCGGTGACGGCAATGAGTTTAATTTTCGGATGGGTCATCAGCTTCTGGGCCGACGGCACGGAAGGCTCTTTAAGACAGCAAACACAGTTTGGCGGACCTCCTGCAGCAACAATGGCTTTATTCAAATCCCGGATGACCCGCGCCGCCATCGCCCTGGTTTTAGGGTGGGGGTTGTTGACCACCGCGTTGCCGCCGGCCAGCATCATGACGGCATTAAAAAGGATGGTGGGCGAGCCGTTGGTGACCGGGTTTATCGAGGCAATCACGCCAACCGGTATACGTTCGATGATCGTGACCCCTTTGTCGCCGCTGAAGACTTCGGGTCTGAGGTCTTCCATTCCGAGCACCTGACAGGCGGACT
>JAAEUI010000608.1 GCA_024227475.1 Paracoccaceae bacterium
ATTTGCCAGTACAGGGTGATCGGCAGGGTTTGGGCGGGGCGGACCGGGTCTGGGTGGAGTTGATAGCCGAGGAGCCGGATCGTATCATCATAGATGAACCCAACCGGTTGAATATCAGCCGGCAGCTCGCTTTCGGCCAGGATGGATGGCTTCGCATAGGCAGGATAGATATACAAAAATGGCGCTAAAGCGGCAAACAAAAACAGGCCGACCGTACATAAACCGGCCACGATTTTTTGTCCCCCGGCCGGAAGCCACCAGGTCAAGCCCAACATGCCCAGAGCTGAAATGGCCGAAATTGCCGGGTAGAGCAGACGTCCCTGACCGGCCGGTTGGGTGATGTTCCAGGCGATGAAGCCGGCGATCATGATGAGGTACCAGGTGAGGAGCAGGATGAATGTAGGGAGCGAGATGCGAGATGCGTGATACGTGATACGTAATGCGTGATGCGTGATACGTGATGCGTAATGCGTGATGCGTGATGCGTAAAAGATAAAAGCGATAACGCCTATGGCGGCGATAAGGGATATCCAGTCGAGGATGGGGTAGATCCAGGTGTCGGCCAGGATGTTGACCCCGCCGAACAAGGCCCAGTAGGCGATGCGAAAGCCCTCGAATTCGGCGCGGAGGGTGGCCGGGGAGGGCACTGTCTGGCGCTGGCCGGCGGTTTCGCGCATCACCTTAAGGGCGAGGACATCGCCGTTGTAGAGGAGGGCATTGCGCAGGTAGAACCAGCCGGCGATGAGGAGGAAGGCGAGGCCGAAGAGGGTGATCCAGGTGATGGCAGTGGCGATTGGCGATTGGGGATTAGGAGATTGGGAGATTGGGGGATGGGGGTCAGAAGCTAATGCTCCAGGTTGGTCTGCGACCGGCGGTCGGGTTACAAACCCTCCTTGAGCTCGTTGTGAAGTCTGCCTATAAGCTAACCATATGAAGAGTCCCCCGGCAATGGGCAGCAGGCCAAAGGCGTAAAGTTTACTCAACGCCCCGAGACCGATAAGCGCCCCAAGCAAGATCGCATAGCCCAACATTTGTTTATTTGTTAAGCGTTCGTAGTTCAGCGCCAAATATACCATCAGCCAAAGCGCCAGGGTGACAAACATAATCACGGCGTTATCGTTGTTGACGGAGCTGGAGATGAAGATGAACATCGGATTGAAGGCCGTAATGGCCATTGCTCCGGCGGCTTGCCGGCGATTGTCTTTGAAGAGGCTTAAGGCAATGGTGTAACAGGCGAGAACGGTAACCGCGGCCATCGCAATAGACAAGAAGCGAATGAGATGCACGGCCAACACGTGACCGCGCCACGGTTCGGCAGGCCGGTGAATGGTGATGTTTTTGTTGTCGGGCCGGAGGGGGTTGCCGATGGTGGTGTGGGGGTTGTACCAGAAAACGTCGTTCCAGTCGCCCTCGTCAATCCAAAAGGTCAGCCCCGCAGCCAGGGTGTAGTAGAGCGGCGGCTGGTTGCCTTCGTGGCTCCAGTGGTGCTGGATAGTTTCGGTTTCCGGCACGTTTTGGGTGATCAGCCGGCCCGAGTCAACCATGTACTTAACCACCGCATAATGCCGCGACTCGTCGCCGGCTTCAAAGGGAGGGGTGATCAGGCTGTAGATCACGGCCAGAACGATGAAAGCGAGTAGGATAAGTGTGGCCTGGGGGTGGTTTTTGAAATGATGAATGATGAAGCCTTGTCCCGCAAGGGATGAATGATGAATTTTGAATTTTATGTTGGGTTCGTCTTGCATTTGGCTATTATATCACTTTTGTTCGTATTCAAAATTGTTGAATATGTTGATGACGTGCTCCATCTGTGTTTTCCCGCTCGTTTCCTCTCGTTCCCACTCTCCTGCGTGGGAATGCATAGCAGACCACTTTGTATCAAGTACGGGGGACGCAGAGTGTCCAGGTATGCGTTCCAACGCTGGAGCATGGGAACGAGGGGAATCGGGGCTTGGGGCGAACTGCGCATCTGCGCTGATAGACAGTAAAAGGGTGTTATGTTATAATTTGGCAACATCGCCATGAGGATTCATCAATGCGCCAGCAGCAGATCGAGCAACTTATCTACGAGAAACGTCGCCGCTTGCAGGGCCTGGAATTGAAAGAGGCCCGCTATGGGCTTAACACCCCGCCCGAGGTCTATGCCGAGATTGAAGATTTAAAGGTAGAGATTGAAGCCCTCGAAGATCAGCGAGCCAAAATTGTA
>JAAEUI010000609.1 GCA_024227475.1 Paracoccaceae bacterium
GAGTCCATTTACAAGCTCTACCCGACATCAGTTCCTGAAACACCCGAACTGACGCGCACCGGACGGACGTCGGTTCTTCGCAAGCGAGTCGGTCCTGATTGGCGGCCCACGCCCAACATGCTCAAGCGGAATCCGGAATGGCCAACATATATTCCTCCGGGGCCAGACAACCCGTTGGGCACCCATGCAATGTACCTCTCCTGGAAATACTACCGCATCCACGGCACGCACGACACACGCAAAATTGGCCGCCGATCATCCAATGGTTGCATCGGTCTTTACAACGAACACATCGAAGAATTGTTCGGCCTGAGCAAAGTTGGCACCCAAGTGTTGCTTATTTGACGACATAACGGGTTTCGTTGCCAAAAAATGGCCATCTTCTGGTTGCCAAGGCCAATCTTAGCTGATTAAACCGTGTCACGAGGTACAGTCTTGGGTGTTCGCCGTGGGGTTTCTCTACCTTATCCCCTAAAGCGTCGAGCAGAACTTTGGAGGTTTATTATGAAAAAAGTTGCACTGGCCGCTGCCATTTCTTTGGCTGCATCCGCTGCTTTCGCTGGTTCTCCTGAGCCAGTGGTCGAGCCCGTCGTTGAAATAATCGAAGATGCTGGTTCTTCTTCGCAGGGCATTTGGCTACCGCTTCTGGTGCTGGTCCTGGTCGGCGCTGCTGTCGCTGCTAGCGACTAATCAGTTTCCGGATCGGTCCGACCTAGGGCCGTTTCAAAGATAAAGGGGATAGCTCAGGCTGTCCCTTTTTCTTTTGGATTCGGTGTCGCTGTCACCAGTGCCTGCAATCCCGCCCTGTAATCCGGGAACAGCAATTTGACACCTAGTTCTGACTTGATCCGATCATTCCGTACCCGCTTGGATTCCGAATAAAAACTGCGCGCCATTGGTGTCATTTCCGCAGTATCAAATTCTTCGGTTGCTGGAACCGGCAATCCGAGCAATTCTGCTGCAAAACTGATAACATCTTCGGGCGGCGCTGCGAGGTTGTCGCATACGTTGTAAACCTGTCCCTGATTCGGACTTTGGATCGAGGCCAGCAGTACCTGGGCAATATCATCCACATGGATCCGGCTGAACAGTTGGTTGGGTTTGATGATCCGCCGCGCAGTTCCGTTGCGGATTTTGGCAAACGGCCCGCGTCCCGGTCCATAAATCCCGGCCAGTCGAAAAATGTGCAGTGGCAAGTCAAGTGCTTGCCAGGCTTTTTCGGCCTTCACCCGCAAAAGGCCACGCTGGGTCGCCGGGGTGAGCGGTGTGCCCTCATCTACCCAACCGCTGCCATGGTCACCGTAAACAGCTGTTGTTGAAAGATAACCGACCCACCTGAACTGATTGCATCTTGCTGAAATTTCTTCCTCCAGAGCACCAAGTACCGGGTCTCCTTCCTCTGTGGGAGAAATTGAAATCAACAAATGGGTTGCAGCATCAAGGTACCGGCGTAAATCCGATCCAGGCCACTTCAAGCAGTCGATTCCGCCTGCCAGCCCACCGGTTCGTGATGTGCCCAAAACAGTCCAGCTGCCATCGGCAACAAGCAGCGGGACAAGGGCCTGGGCAGAGTAGCCAAGCCCAAAACACATCATTGTTTTGCTGTCAGCCTGTGTACCGCCCATCGCGCCGCATCCTCAACAGTTTCATCCGGGTCCGAACATAGCCTTTGCGCCCCCATGAGCAATGTCCCGGAGCCAGAATTTCCGATCGCGTAAAGCACATTGCGCATAAATCGATCCCGCCCGATCCTTTTGACCGGTGATTTACTGAAAAGCTCCCGAAATCCGGTATCATCCAATTCTGCCAGCCTGGCGAGGTCCGGCGCGAGAAGCTCTTGGCGGGCGGTGTACCCAAGTTCCTTCGCGGCTTTTGCAAATTTGTTCCAGGGACAAACTGCAAGGCAATCGTCACACCCATAAATCCGATTTCCCAGGAGCGGACGAAGGGCCACATCAACTGGTCCGCGGTGCTCAATCGTCAAATAGGAAATGCACCGCCGGGCATCGAGTTGATAGGGTGCGGGAAATGCTGCTGTCGGGCAGCTATCAAGGCATTTGCGGCAAGACCCGCAATTGTCCGTTTCTGCGGAATCAAATGGCAATTCGACTGTTGTAAAAATCGCCCCCAAAAAAAACCAGCTGCCAAGCTCACGGGAAACGACGTTTGTGTGTTTTCCCTGCCAGCCCAGACCGGCGGCTTCGGCCAGAGGCTTTTCCATCACAGGAGCAGTGTCGACGAAAACCTTGATCTCAGAATCGGGTGCTTGCTCTATCAGCCAGCGCCCAACGCGCTTCAGACGCTTCTTCACCAGATCATGATAGTCGCGGTTCTGCGCATAAACTGAGATCGCGCCCTTGTCCGTTCGTTGCAAAATACTCAGCGGATCGTGATCCGGGGTGTAGCTTTCGGCAAGCATTATAACCGAGCGGGTATCGGGCCAGAGTTCGGCCGGGTTGCCCCGCCATTTCGTTCCTTCAGCCATCCAACCCATCTGACCCTGCCGCCCTGCGTCCACAAAAGCTTTCAGGCGTTCAGGGGCCTCCGGGATGGCATGGGGGGAGCAAATACGTAAATTCGAAAAGCCCTCCGCCGCCGCCTTTTCATGCAAGGCGTCCCGCAAAGAGTACGCCGCGCGACTCACTAGAAATCCAGATCAGAATAATGCGGCGGTTGCGGAAACCCAGACAACTGGTCTGCCAGCAAAGTGCGGAAAGCGGGCCGTGATTTTATCTTTGCATACCAATCTTTGACTGCTTCACTGCGGTTCCAGTCCACATCACAAATGTAGTCAAGGCAACTCAGCTGTGCAGCAGCAGAAAAATCAGCCAATGTCATCTGATCTCCGGCAAGCCAGCGCCGCCGGTCCAGCAGCCAGTCCATGTAGTCGATGTGGTATTTTATTTTTTGCGAGCCGGTTTTGACATTCTTGCTGTCTGGGTAACCAGCGCCCATGATCCTTTTTTGCACCCGTTCACCAAGCAGGTTCAGCGTCACTTCGCGATAAAACTTGTCGTCGAACCAGGCGCACAACCGCCGAATTTCCGCACGTTTTTCGGCGTTACCGGGAATCATAGCCGGGGTCGGGTTGGTTTCCTCCAGATACTCGCAAATGGCGGTTGAATCAGCCAGAACCAGCTTGTCGTTCTTGAGCATGGGAACCTTGCCAGCCGGGTTCAAGCGCAGAAAATCGGGCCGCTCTTCCCAGTAACGTTCCTCTATCAATTGCACCTCAATCTTCTTTTCGGCCAGAACCAGCCGCACCTTGCGGGAAAACGGTGACAGACAAAAATGATAGAGCTTGTACATGGTTTCTGTATCTGAGAGCTTTTGCGTTTATCTATTTGAACCGAACAAAACGGATAATCAACCGCTACTGAAAGCAATCTGCACGCCCATCCTGGTTGATTGTCTCAGCACCGGCGATTATTTGCCGCGTTCTCTTCTTCAACGAGGCCGTGGGTCGGCTGGCGGACCGCTTCTTGGGACTGGGTAAAACAGCCGCCAGTCTTGCGGCCTGCAGCGCTGTCAATTTGCCCGGCTCGACACCAAAATAGTGCTTCCCCGCCGAGGCCGCACCAAAAATGCCTTCATCAAATTCCGCTATGTTCAGGTAAACCTCAACGATGCGTTGCTTCGGCCAAATCAGCTCAATCAGAAGCGTGAACCAGGCTTCCAGCCCTTTTCGAACCCAGGTCCGGCCCTGCCAAAGGAATACATTTTTCGCAACTTGCTGGCTTATCGTTGAACCGCCCCGAAGACGTCTGTCGTCGTTCAAAGCTGATTTGATTGCATCAATGTCAAAGCCAAAATGAGTACAGAACATCGCATCTTCTGCAGCGACGATTGACCGCGCCATATGCGGCGAAAAGGTCTCTATTGGCGTCCACACCCTTTGAATTTCACCAAGACGTGCCCGTTCGGAGATGTAGTAGTAAGTCAAATAGGGATTTGCGAACCGTAGCAAAATGACAAGCAACGCGCTGCACAGCACAAATGCAAGGCAAACCAATGCAACTTTTCGCAAGAGCGACCGCATCCACCGCGCCCAGAAGGAGGAAAAGCGATCAGCGGACTTTGCGACCACCCCCTTTTTTCTTGGCAAACGGATTGACTCGCGAACCTTTTGTGCTTGTTCGTCTTTAGACATTTCTTTCTTTCCGACCGGAACAATCCAGTCGATCATGAATACTGCCAGCCTATTTGAAGACCAGCAAAGCTGAAAGTGCCAGCAAGAAAGCCATCACCAGCCGAAATATTCGCCACGATTCAACGCTGTTCAGCAGTTTGGACAGTAACTGACCGGAATAGGTCCAGAATGTACAGACGAACAAATTAACGCATGAAAATGTCACGCCCATCCGAAGAGCCTCTTCGGCAGGCGGCAATCCAAGCCCGTACCCGCTGGAAGCGGCAAGGGCGACAGCCCAGAGTTTCGGGTTTATCCATTGGAAAATAACGGCTTCAACAAAGGTCATCGGGCGCTCGCTCTCAGACAGCCGCCCTGTCCCTTTGCTTCGCAGCAGTTCATAAGCCATCCAAAAGATCCAAAGCGCGGCAAGAATCTGAAGCGCAAATTTCAGAGCGGGGCTTGCCTGCAGAACCGCCCCAACCCCCAGGGCGGAAAAAGCCCCGATAATACCGACGCCCAAAACGACACCACTCAGGTGTGGCCAGGTCGCCTTGGCGCCAAATCGGGCTCCCGAAGCGGTGAGCATGATGGTATTGGGCCCGGGGCTGGCCAATCCGGCAATCAGGAAAAGGACGAGCGGGCTGAAGGTCATTGCAGGTCAGACACGATGATCAATAGAACGCTGAACACGATCAAAAAGGCCATGCTGATATTGAATGCCTTCAGCCTGTGACTGGATTGAAGCCAGCTTTGCATACCGACACCGAACAGGGTCCAGCTGGTGGCTGAACCAAACCCGACAACAACAAATACCAATGCCGCGATTGCTGCACTTGCAAACGGTGCCGTGGCGCTGACAAATTGCGCGGATACGCTGATTGCCATAACCCAGCCCTTTGGATTGATCCACTGAAACGCGGCACCTTCAAGGAAAGTAAATGGCCTCTCAGACTTGGGTTTGCTGTCGCCGCCACTTGAAGATGCAATTTTCCATGCCATCCACAGCAGAATAACGGCCCCGCCGATCCGCAAGGTTTCGCGAAGAATGGCGCTTTGGTGAAAAACCTGCCCCAGACCAAGGGCGATACAGACGACCATGAACGGAAAGCCAATGCCGATACCGACGAGATGCGGCAGCGTGCGATAAAGACCAAACCGCGCACCAGAACTTGCAACCAGCGCGTTGTTTGGGCCCGGTGTCCAGGCTGCTGCAATCGC
>JAAEUI010000610.1 GCA_024227475.1 Paracoccaceae bacterium
GATGAAACTGATCGTTTCAAAGGCAACGCGACGGGTTCTGGGCTGCCATATTGTCGGACATGCTGCCGGTGAAATGATCCAGATGGCTGGGATTGCAGTGAAAATGGGCGCAACAAAGGAAGACTTCGACCGCACTGTTGCTGTGCACCCGACTGCAGCAGAGGAATTGGTAACCATGAAAACTCCGGTTAGGTAAGACGGGTGAGTAAGTAAACCGAGGTTGAATAATTGACAAAAGGCTACAACTAGCCTTTTAACGACACGCATGTTTCGCATGAAAGGATGTTGACGCAGATGGCGAGTAAAAATTCAGGGGGTCCCTGGGGCGGTGGCGGTGGAAACCGCGGCGGCGATGATGACGAAAATGGTCACGGACAGCGCCCAAGCGGAGCGACGCCGCAAATGCCCGAAATAGACGAAATTGTCCGCAAGGGCCAAGAGCAGCTGCGCGTCCTGATGGGCGGCAAGGGCGGTGGCACTGGTAAAGGCGGCCCGCGCAGCGGCCTGCCATCGGGCGGGGGTTTTACCCGCGGAACGATAGGCTTGGTGTTGCTGGCCGCTGTGGTGGCCTGGGTCTTTGCCAGTTTTTACCGCGTCGATACGTCGGAGCAATCCGTCGAATTGCTGTTTGGTGAACGTTACAGCGTAGGTCAGGAAGGCTTGAATTTCGCACCCTGGCCGATAATTACAAAAGAAATCCATCCGGTAACGAGCGAACGGCTTGAAGAAATTGGTGTTGGAGGTGGTTCTCGTTCAAGCGAAGGACTGATGTTGACGGGCGACGAAAATATCGTCGATATCGATTTTCAGGTGGTCTGGAACATTTCTGATCTGGAGCGGTTCCTGTTCAATCTCGCGGATCCGCGGGAAACCATTCAGGCCGTATCTGAATCAGCCATGCGCGAGATTATCGCGCGCTCCAACCTCGCTCCGATCCTGAACCGGGACCGGGGCGTTATTGCCCAGGAATTGCAGGAGCTCATTCAGGCCACGCTCGACAGCTATGAATCGGGTGTGAACATCGTCCGGGTGAACTTTGACAAAGCCGACCCACCCCGCGAAGTGATTGATGCATTCCGCGAAGTTCAGGCGGCAGAGCAAACCCGCGATACTTTGGAAAAACAGGCGGATGCCTATGCCAACAAGGTTGTGGCCGAAGCCCGTGGTCAAGCAGCACAGTTGCTGGAAGAGGCCGAGGGTTACCGTGCTCAGGTGGTCAATCAGGCCGAAGGTGAGGCATCTCGCTTTATTGCGGTTTACGACGAATACGCCAAAGCACCCGAAGTTACCCGCAAGCGCCTTTATATCGAAACGCTTGAGCGCGTTCTTGGCGGCGTTGACAAGATCATCATTGATGAAGGCGCGGCAGGCGGGCAGGGCGTTGTCCCCTATCTGCCGCTTAACGAACTGAACAAGACCCGCGGGGGATCGAACTGATGAAACGCTTGCAATTTCTTTTCCCGATACTTGTCGTTGCCCTGATTGGGGTGTCGTCTTCGGTTTACATCGTTGATGAACGTCAGAAGGCTTTGCGCCTTTGGTTTGGTGAGGTCACCGCCGAAATCAAAGATCCGGGGCTGTATTTCAAAATCCCGCTGTTTCACGAGATCGTCAAATATGATGACCGGATACTGGCGCTTGATACGCAACCGCTTGAAGTCACGCCGCTGGACGACCGCCGTCTTGTGGTTGATGCCTTCGCCCGCTGGCGGATTTCAGACGCCAAACGCTTCCGCCGCGCTGTCGGTGGAGGTGGCGAGGATACTGCAAGGCCCCGGCTTGAGCGTATTCTGAATGCCGAATTGCGCGAAGTGCTGGGTGGCGTGACGTCTGGAACGGTGCTGTCCGCAGACCGGGTTGCACTGATGAACAAAATCCGCGACCAGTCAAGGACGCAGGCGTCCGCGCTCGGTGTTGTCATCGTCGACGTGCGGATCAAACGCGCCGATCTGCCGGAGCAAAACCTTGAGGCCACCTTCGCCAGAATGCGGGCTGAACGGGAGCGCGAAGCAGCCGACGAAATCGCTCGTGGGAACGAAGCTGCCCAGCGGGTGAGGGCGCAGGCTGACCGGACCGTGGTGGAAACCGTCTCAGAAGCGCAGAAAAACTCGGATATCATCCGCGGTGAAGCCGACGCCAACCGCAACGCGATTTTCGCCGAGGCCTTTGGTCGCGACAAAGAGTTCTTTGCCTTTTACCGCTCGCTCAGCGCCTATGAGAAGTCTCTGAGGGGGGAAAACTCAACACTGGTCATTGCCCCGGACAGCGAATTCTTCGATTATCTGAAATCGGACACAGGCCGATAATGCGAGACCTGTTACTGGCCCTGGGTCTGATGGCTGTAATCGAGGGGCTGGTGCTGGCACTGGCCCCTCTGCGCTTTGAGGACATTCTCAAAGCGCTGCAACAGTTGAGCATACAGCAGCGCCGCAGCCTTGGGCTCGCGGTCGTCACCGGCGGTGTCGTTTTGGTTTGGCTGGCGAAACAGATGGGCTGACTGCCGAGCAGTTGACAACGCCATTTTGCACCTACTGCGTTAAGTGTACCCTGCTGTGGGCGGCTTTCAAAAACCATCGGCAAAAATGGACCGAATTTTCAGTTACCCCTGAACAAACGCCCGAAGTTTTGCTATTATGCAGGCAATAAACCGCCTGCTCACGGCTGGCTCACGCCAAATTCAACTTTATTGCGACCGATTGCGTTGCAATGTTGCGTATTGAACACGATGTATCAGGCAGTTGACGACCGGCGACAAGCTGGCACGTATCTTGCAGTAACCAATGAGGAGACCAGAAATTGAAACCAATCACTCCCATCCGCGTCTTACGATCTGACAGGGCGCTGTCGTATGCGATAGGCGCGTTTCTGACGCTGGCATTTATTTTTTCGCAGGCCGCAACTTCGGTTGCCCGTGGTGCGCCGGACAGTTTTGCCGATCTGGCGGAACAACTCAGCCCCTCCGTGGTCAACATAACCACTACAACCGTGGTGGCAGGGCGCAATAGCCCCTCCATGCCACAGGTGCCCGAAGGCTCGCCGTTTGAGGATTTTTTCCGGGATTTTTTTGACGATGGCGACGGAAACAAACGCCAGCGCCGGGCTTCCGCGCTTGGTTCCGGGTTTATCATTTCGGCGGACGGCTACGTTGTCACCAACAACCATGTAATCGACGGTGCTGATGAAATTATTATCGAATTGTATGAGGGTGGCGAACTGGAGGCCAAACTGGTCGGCCGCGACGCCAAAACCGATATAGCCCTGTTGAAGGTTGAAGCGGATGAACCGCTTCCTTTTGTCTCCTTTGGCGACAGCGACATTTCCCGTGTGGGTGACTGGGTGATGGCGATCGGTAATCCGCTGGGGCAGGGGTTCTCGGTCTCCGCCGGGATTATTTCCGCCCGCAACCGATCCTTACGTGGCTCTTATGACGACTTCATCCAGACCGACGCTGCCATCAACAAAGGCAACTCTGGCGGTCCGCTGTTCAATATGGACGGCAATGTCATCGGTGTGAACACTGCGATTATTTCGCCAACCGGCGGCTCCATCGGGCTTGGTTTTTCCATGTCTTCGAATGTGGTCAGCAAGGTTGTCGACCAGCTAAAAGAATTCGGGGAAACCCGTCGTGGCTGGCTTGGCGTGCGCATCCAGGAGGTGGATCAGGACCTGGCGGATGCCATTGGCCTTGAAAAGGTCGCCGGTGCGTTGATCAGCGATGTGCCGGAGGGTCCTGCCGCTGATGCTGGTATGCTGTCGGGTGACGTGATCCTGAATTTTGACGGCAAAGAGGTTGAAGACAGCCGCGGGTTGGTCCGTGCTGTTGGCGATGCAGAAGTTGGCAAAACCGTCCGCGTGGTGATTTTCCGCGATGGCAAAACCCAGACCCTGAAAGTGGTTCTGGGCCGCCGTGAAGACGCGGAACGGCCACGGATTGTGCCGACCGCTGCGAAGCCGGACGTGACCGAGCAAGAGGCGTTGGGCATGACGCTGACAAGCCTGACCGATGAAATCCGCCAGCAGCTTAGTCTGGACGGGGATGCCGGGGGGGTTGCGGTGATAAATGTCGATGAAACCAGTGATGCCTTTGAAAAGGGCATCCGCCCGGGCGATCTGATATCGGAAGTCGGGCAAAAACCAGTGTCATCGGCAAAGGATGTGGCGCAAGCCTTCAAGGATGCCCGCGAAGCAGGGCGTAAATCAGTGCTGTTGCTGGTGCGCCGTGGTGGCGATCCGCGTTTTGTGGCTCTGTCGCTGGGAAGCTGATCGTTCAGGGAATCTCAAGAAAATGGGTTTAAAAAAGGGGTTCTTTAACAGCGCCCCTTTTTATTCCATGTCCTTGAAATCACTGTGTGACGTCAGACCGAATTCCTCTGCCGTGTGCAAGGCAAGAATCTGTGAATTCAGGCCGAACTTGCGCTGATAAAGCTTGATTGCGATGCTGGTTTGCACGTCCATCCAGCCGGTCAACTCGCCAGTATAAAACCCGCGGGCGCGCAAGGCCCGCTGCAGGCTGTTTACAAAGCGTTCCGAATACAGATGCGGGCACAGAGTTTCAAACCACAGTTCCTCGCGTTCCTGAATGATGCGCTGCACTGTCACCGTATCAAACGTGGCCGGTCGGATGATTTTGGTTTCGCCGGTGTCTCTGTCCACAGCCACGCGCGCTGGCCTGCGCGGTGTTTTCTCGGTGACGGTTTCGATGATCGCTGGCGTGTACTCATGGGCAAAACAACTGTCGCGCGGCGCATTGGCAGGCAGGTTCGGGTTATCCGGTTCCTCGGCCGCAGTCACGATCCGGCTGGCCGCTGACGCGGGCGGGGCCAATAGGAAAGCCCCCAGTATAAGGGTAAGTAACTGCCTGCTCGGTGCCATTTCGGCCTCTTGTTTTAGAGCACTATGCGTTTAATCTGGCTCACGGATTGAACGAATGGTGTACCCAACTCTCTGAAATGATACACATACCCATGACCGCGACGTTTCAGATTAAACCCACGTTGCTACGGCGGACAATAGTGGTTTTTAGCAGGCAAAAAAAGGATTTTCTCGTCAACTTGGGTTTTGAGCGGGTTGCGCCAGCTGATCCAGCATTTGGGAAATATCCTCAACCTTCTCGGCGATGATGTGCACCACCTGCCCGTCACGCTGCAGCCGCCCCGTCACCCGCAACAGCCGCCCGGCAATCACCGCGCGGCGGAAGCGTTCATAGGTCTTGCGCCAGCAGATGATGTTGGAAATCCCGGTTTCATCCTCCAGCGTCAGGAAAATCACCCCCTTGGCGGTGCCCGGGCGCTGGCGTACCAGCACCAGCCCGGCCACCGTGACCAGCGCCCCCTGCGGCGGTTCGTCCAGACGGTTGTGGGGCAGGGCGTTTGGCGGTCTGGGCCATTGCGGGATATGAAACATGAGAACAAAAGTAGAACAAACCTGACTGAAAGTAAACAGATCGACAGATGGCAAAAAATCAGTGGCGCGGCAAATATCCCTGTATTACATAGCGCTGGATTGAATCACCGAATAAGGGGCGCAGCGGCCATGGCCAGGATCACCTATATCGAGCACAGCGGCACCAAACATGAAGTTGAGGTCGCCAACGGGCTGACTGTGATGGAAGGCGCGCGTGACAATAACATTCCGGGCATCGAGGCCGATTGTGGTGGCGCCTGCGCCTGTTCCACCTGCCACGTTTATGTTGATGCGGCCTGGGTGGAAAAGCTGCCCGCCAAAGACGCGATGGAGGAGGACATGCTCGATTTCGCCTGGGAGCCGGATGTGACACGTTCGCGTCTGACCTGCCAGGTCAAGGTGACTGATGCGCTTGATGGGCTGGTGGTGCAGTTGCCCGAGAAGCAGATTTGATTTTCAGAACCGGACTTGTTGCAACCTTTCTCTGCGTCGCGAACGCAAGCTGGGCATGCTATTCGAGCCCGACAGACAACATCGACTTTCCTGATTCAGTTGTTAAGCTGCCTTACAACCACAAGGCTCCCAGCAGCTTTAATACGGCATGGTTCGACAAAAAAAGCAGCCGCTACAAACATGGCGTGTTAGGAGACGCAATTGAACCGACCAAACTCGGTGCCGTTAGTGCCAACACGAGTCCGCAGTGCGGAGTGTCCATTGAACTAGACAAAAATCATGTATTCGAGGACATTAAGCCACGTCTTGCAGACATTGATGGCGACGGCAACAACGAAGTAATCGTCGTGCGCACGCATGTAAAAAAAGGCGCGCAGCTTGCTATTTACACAGAAAAACCATCGGGGGAGCTAAGTATTCTGGCGACCACCCCCTACATCGGAACTCGTTTTCGCTGGCTTGCCCCGGTTGGCATCGCCGATTTCAACGGTGACGGTGATATGGATGTCGCCTACATTGATCGCCCGCACCTGGCCAAAACCCTGCGCGTTTGGACCTATCGCGACGGAGCATTGCACGAAATTGCGACGCTACAGGGGGTCACCAACCACCTGATTGGCCAGAACCATATCTCGGGCGGAGTGCGCGACTGCGGCAACGGCCCGGAAATGATCATGGCGGACGGACGCATGGTCCGCCTGCTGGCCGTGCATTTTGAAGGCGACACGCTGGTGTCCGACGATCTCGGCAACTTCACTAACGTCGAGATGATCGACGACGCATTGGCCTGCCGATAGCGGCGGGTGACGTCTGGCCCGATCCGCTCTATATCAGAGGCCTAGCGCTTTTCACGAGTTATTGGAATCACCAATGAATCGTGAAAAGATGTGACACCAGATACTTAGACCAGCGTTTCACGTTCAATCTGGATCAGATTAAAAGTGAAACGCTCTAGCTGACACGTCTGAAGGAACGCCGATGAAATACCTCCACACCATGGTCCGCGTCACCGATATCGACGCATCGCTCCGGTTTTATTGCGATCTGTTGGGGCTGGAAGAAACCTGGCGCTATGACAGTGAAGCCGGGGAATTCACCAATATCTTCCTCGCGGCTCCGCGCGACAAAGACAGCGTTGCTGCCGCCCGCGCACCGGAACTGGAACTGACCTACAACTGGAATTCAGAGGAAATCTACAAAACCGGGCGCAGCTGGGGCCATCTGGCTTATCGGGTCGACAACATCTACGCTGCTTGTCAGAAACTGATGGATGGTGGCGTCACCATCAACCGCCCGCCGCGTGACGGCAAAATGGCTTTTGTCAAATCGCCGGACAACGTGTCGGTCGAACTCCTGCAGGATGGCGATGCACTGCCTTCTCGGGAACCCTGGGCCTCCATGCCTAACGACGGTGAATGGTAATCGGCCCATGCCGCTGAGTTTTGACTTTGACAATTCCTTCGCGCGTGATCTGGAAGGGTTTTACGTGCTCTGGCAGGCGGACCCGGTACCTGCCCCCGAGATGCTGTTGTTCAATCAGGAACTTGCAGAGGAGCTCGGCCTGTCCTCTTTTCAACCTGACGCGTCGCAATTCACCGGAAATGCGCTGCCAAAGGGATCGGTTCCGCTGGCGCAGGCCTATGCAGGCCATCAGTTCGGCGGATTTTCACCCCAACTTGGCGACGGTCGGGCGCTGTTGCTTGGCGAAGTCATTGACCAAATCGGAAACCGCCGCGATATCCAGCTGAAGGGATCGGGAAAGACCCCGTTCTCCCGCGGCGGCGACGGCAAGGCGGCTCTTGGCCCGGTGCTGCGCGAATATCTGATGGGTGAGGCCATGCACGCCCTTGGTATCCCAACTACCCGGGCGCTGGCCGCCGTCAGCACGGGCGAAAAAGTCCTCCGCGAGACCACCTTGCCCGGCGCAGTTCTGACCCGTGTCGCTGCCAGCCACATCCGCGTCGGAACTTTCCAGTTTTTTGCGGCCCGCCAGGAGTTCGAAAATGTAAAACAGCTGGCTGATTATACGATCGCGCGGCATTATCCCGAAGTTGTGAAGCAGGAAAACCCCTATCTTTCATTACTTTACGAGGCGAGTACAAAGCAAGCAGCGCTTATTGCTCAATGGATGAATGTCGGCTTTATCCACGGTGTGATGAACACCGACAACATGGCGCTTTCGGGCGAAACCATCGACTACGGCCCCTGTGCCTTCATGGATCAGTACGACCCAAATACCGTGTTCAGCTCCATCGACCAGCAGGGCCGTTATGCCTACGCCAATCAACCCCCGATCGCCCGCTGGAATCTGGCGAGGTTTGCCGAAACGCTGGTCACGCTGATTGATCCGGATCAGAACCGGGCCGTTGAACTGGCTACAGAGGTGCTCGATGGATTTATGGATATTTATGAAGAACACTGGCTTGCCCAAATGCGCAAAAAACTGGGCCTGTTGACGGAGCAGGCAGGTGATCTGGAGCTTGCTCGGGGGTTTCTGACCGCAGTAGAAGAGCAGAATGCCGATTTCACATCTGTTTTTCGGGCGTTGTCCGCAGCGGTAGCCGGGGATGATGCACCGGTTTCAGAGCAGTTGACGGACCCCACACTCTACAACCGCTGGGCCGAGAGCTGGCGCAGCAGACTGACGCTGGACGATGGAGACGCAACCAGGCGAACCCATGCAATGAACAAAGCCAACCCCCTTTACATCCCACGCAATCACAAGGTTGAGGAGGCCTTGGTCGCCGCGGTGGAGGGGCAGAATCTGAAGCCATTCAAGGCGCTGCTGGATGTGGTCACGCGCCCTTACAAAGAACGATCCGGGCTGGAGGATTATGCCGCTCCGGCTCCGGACAACTTTGGCCCTTACCGGACCTTTTGCGGAACCTGATACTCCACAGACCCTGGGCCGGAGTGGGGATCGCGATTTTGACCTGTTCGCAAATTCATGCCAGAATGAGTGTTTTAAAAGGGGGAATATGGATTTTTAGGCCACAAAATTACCTTTTGTGCGATTAATCAAGATTTACTGTGTTGGCCTGCTGATTGGATGCCTTAGTGGTGCAGCCGCGGCGGAAAATCTGCTAGGCAAGTCGTTTGAAGTTCAGGGTCGCGTGCGACTAAACAACTGCAACAACAATAACAACCACTGCGTTCCCTTTGGCGGAATCCGAATTTACGTCGGCCAAAAGGGAAAGTACCTTTATGACTACCAAGACGTGTTTGGCGGATCGGTACGGGAGCAAGGCAAATGGAAAAAGTTACCAAATTACTATACAAAAATGAGCACGACCGGTAGCGAACTGATAATTCACAAAAAATTCCCAGCATACGCAACGAAGACGACAATTTCGGCTGAAGGGAACAGCTGCAAAATTCAAATTGAGAGAATAAGAGGTCCCGTGAAGCGCAAACGGAAAACAGAGCGAAACAAATTTACATGCAGAGTTCATAACGGAAGCATTTTTGCGAAGTAGGGCAAAGCCATTTAACAATCTGAACCCCCAATTGGTCATTAGAGAAATGGCTTTCAACACGGAGTTTTCCGGGGCGGCGGATCATCCAGAAGAGTGGGCCAGTTTCGCGGGGATATCGCGGGAATGGTTTCAGGAATTACTGTCCCTCGCACACCCAATCGGCCGGCTGCCCGGCGCCTGTTGCAAAAAACTTATACTCCTTGCAGACACCCCCGGTTCTTTGCGTGCAGCCGGTGCAGAAAACTAAAACTGCGAAGAGCAGCAGTTTTTTCATCGTTTTAATCCAACTAAATTCTCTGACACTTAGTCAGTTTGTCGGGGTTTATACCGCAATAATGTGATTGGCGCACCCGAGAGGATTCGAACCTCTGGCCTCTGCCTTCGGAGGAAACTGGTTTGGGGCGTAACCCATTGTTTTTCGTTCTTTCGACTGTTCCAAATTGGTGAAACTTTGCGAGAACAACGCGGAGTTATGCGGACAAATTGCGGACAGATCAGAATGCATTGGCTGCCTCCATCTGGTGTTCGGGATGATGGTGGCCATAGACCCGCAACAAGGTTTCCTCGGTCATGCCCAGATAGCCCGAGGCCTGCCACGTTTGAACGCCAGCCTGCATAAGCCATGTAGCGCAAGTGTGGCGCAGTGTGTGCGGTGTGACGTCCTCAAGCCCTGCGCGGTCGACGGCCGTCTTGAACGCCCGCTTGCACGTCCTTCCCGACGGCTTTCACCTACCTGAAGGTCATAGGTTGGGGGTGGTTCTATCTCAGCACGATCCTGGACGATTACAGCCGTTACATTATCTCCTGGAAGCTTTGCACCAATATGAAAGCCGAAGATGTGACCGACACGCTTGAACTGGCACTACAGGCTTCCGGCTGCGATCAGGCCCATGTCGTCCACAAGCCTCGTCTGCTCAGCGATAATGGCTCCAGCTATGTCTCTGGCGATCTGGCTGAATGGCTGAACGACAAAGGCATGAAACACAGTCGGGGGGCACCGTGTCATCCGCAAACCCAAGGTAAGATCGAGCGTTGGCATCAAACCCTTAAAAACCGAATCCTGCTGGAAAATTACTTCCTGCCGGGCGATCTAACGCACCAGATTGAAGCATTCGTCGATCACTATAATCATCAGCGGTATCATGAGAGCCTGAACAACGTCACGCCGTCAGACGTATACTTCGGACGTGACAACGCCATTCTGAAACAACGAGAAAGGATCAAACAAAGGACGCTCGAAACACGGCGCTTGCATCACAGTCAACGCGTCGCATAATCAATCCATCAAGATGAGCCAAACTAGA